>JACRGW010000018.1 GCA_016212195.1 Nitrospirota bacterium | reverse complement strand
CCTTATCAACATGTGTTAGTAATTCTTCTTGCTGTTTGTTTTCCTTTGGTTATATTCCCTTGGTGAGCAACATTTTATACGTTTTTTCTTTTATTAAGGTATTGATTTTTAAAGAAATATTTTATTAAGGGAAAACCCTTATTTTTCTTTATAAAGGACCCGTTTTTTCTTAATAAAAAGTTGATATGTTTTAAAAAAATTGTTGATTTAGGCAACGGCTTTTTGTCTGTTCATAAGAGATTTTCTTAATAACTTTTTGTTTCTTGTTTTTCTTTTTTTTTGTCTTCCTTTATGTCTTTGTTAAGATATTAACACTATCTATTATTATGACTATAAATATATAGTTTATTATTTATTTAGAATTTGAATATCCTCTTTCTTAATATCAAAAACAAAATTATTTTTTAAAACTTCTTGAAACACGGGACTAACATTAAGAGGTTTTATTTCATTCGGGATGTTAGATAATAATGTCTGTAAAGCCATAGGTGTTGCCCTCTTAAGATTTTCAAAATTAATAACTATATCCATCTTTAAGTTTTTTATAGTGTTAATAAGTATTTTCTTAAGTCTTAAAGCAGAATTTCTATCAAGTGTTCCTTCAAGGTCTACCAAAAGAGAATAATCCTGGATTAAGTTAAGAATCTCATTCTTTTTAACTTTTATCTGAAGAAAATTACTCACTTCAGAAGAAAAATCATCAACCTTATCTTTGATAGAATCAATTGTATTGTGAATAAAACCCGAACGTTCTTTTACAGGTATAATACCACGAAGTTTTTTTAGAACCTCTGCAATAGCAGGTAATTCTCCCTCTGGTGCCCGTAAGACCATTCTCCTGTAACCCCGATTAAGGAAAAATATTTTAAGGGAATCTTCAGGAGAATGAAGAATTCTCTTTATAATAGAACCATAGGAATAGAATTGTCGGTAGGACCAATAAAAACCATCCTGTAGTGAATCCAGGGTCATAAGCTTTGGTTTAAAGACCATATGTCTTCCGTCATAATGAGTCCAGTCTCTATCAATGATCCTTCCTTCCTGTTCGACCTTTTTATAAAAACCTGTACCTGGTAAAGGGGTAAGGATACTGAATAATACAAGACCGATATGGTTTTTTATAAGGAAATCAACCGTTTTTTCAAAAACAGATTCATCATCATTATCAAAGCCGAATATTATACCTGCGTTCAGCATTATCCCGTTATCATTAAACCGCTGAATCAAATCATGATAAGAAGAAACCTTATTAAACCCTTTATTAACACCTTGTAGGTTATCCTGCGATAATGTTTCAATCCCAACGAACATGGCACCGCAACCACTATCAGCAGCGAGCCTAAGAAGTTCAGGGTCATTTGCAAGGGAAAGACTGCTCTGACTGCCCCAGCGTTTCTTAAGGGGCTTAAGTGCTGTGAAGAGCTCCTTTGCATACCTCCTGTTACCTGCAATATTATCATCTACAAAGACAAGGTAGTCTCCAGGGAGGGACTCTACCTCTTTTATTACATCCTTTACAGGTCTGTAGCGGAAGGTTTTTCCAAAGAATTTAGTCACAGAACAGAAATCACATCCATGTGGGCATCCCCTGCTTGTCTGCACACAATTATTGGTCATATAAGCACCAGGCTTAAGGAGATCTAGTCTTTGAAATGGCAAATTGTCTAAACTCGGAAGCCCGACCTGTCTGTAAAGAGGCTTCAATTCTCCCCTTTTGAAATCGCCTAATAGTTTTGGCCATGTCTCATCAGCCTCTCCTATCACCACCGAATCGGCATGAAGCCCTGCCTCATCAGGCATTGCACTTGGGTGTATCCCGCCGAGAACCACCTTAATACCTCTTTTTCTGAACTTCTCGGATATCTCATAGGCCCTTGGTGCATGATAGGTCATTACGGATATGCCAACAAGATCGACGTCCATATCGAAATCTATTTTATCAACGGTCTCGTCAATAATTTTCACTTCATCATCAGGACGTACAAAGGATGCGAGTGTTGTGAGACTCAGCCTTGGGAACCAGAAGGAACGAGCCTCCTTTTTTGTAAACCTTAAATGGGAATCTTCAATTTCTGGTGATATAAGCAATATCTTCACTTCGCCTCCTTATTTTATTTGTGCCTCTACCTCATCGGAAGGAAGGCTCTCATTTGGTTTTAGTGCATTATCTATTGCAGTGACTCTGTAGTAATACTTTCTTTTAGGGACAACATTCGTATCTGTAAAGGTTGTTTTGACTATGGTTTCAGGGGTCAATAAAGAATACCCTGTTTTAGAACTTAAAGAGCGGTATACCCTATAACCAGCAAGTTCTGTCTCTTTGTTTTCATCCCAGGTGAGGAATATTTTATTCTCTGCTGGAACCGCTATAAGTCTCTTTGGTGCGGAAGGTGGAGTCATCTTCTGAGGTGTAGCTGATATCTCATCTGAAGGTGGTCCCTCATTCCAGGGTGGCGTGAGTGTGTTCACGGCCTTAATAATATAATAATAGGTTTTATTGTTCTCAAGCCCTTGATCTCTATATGTCAGGCTAACTATAAGTCCAGCGTTAATAGGTGTCTCTCCGTAAATCCCTTGTTCTTTGCTTCTGTAAATATTATATCCTTTAAGATCTGTTAGTTCTGATCCGTCGATCCTCTTTAGAGGAGGCGCCCAGTTAAATGTTGCGGTTCCTTCACCGGGAGTTGCCCTGAAACCCCTTGGTGTGCTTGGTGGAACCGAGAGGGTTACTTTAGATACTCTCTCTTTACTCAACATTTTTGACTTATTGATGCTGAAGACCATATACCCGTAGGTCTTGCCATAACTAAGGCCTGGTGGAGAGAGATCATCACCCTTATCAAGATATAATACCACATTTTCTTTTATAATGGAAGGTGCAGGTTTGTCCAGATATATAGAACCAACTTTTTTATATTCATAAACATTCTCTGAGATATCTGCCCTTAAAATTACAAAACCTGCAAGGTCTTTAATGGGAGAGCCATCCTCATTTTTTTCAGGAAATTTCCAGCGTAAAAGAACCGCATTCTCTTTTGGTGCTGCTATGAGTTCCTCAACTGCCCCAGGAACATAGCGGACAGGAACCTTGGGGTCCCCCTTTCTGCCACAGGCGAAGAGGGCTAAAATAAGAAATAAGAAACAATAGACGTTTTTAGTAATTCGGGTCAAATCCCCACGCCTCATTTCCAATTGCCTATCTTCTTCAGTTTCTTTATCCTTCTGAGAACATTTCTTTTAGATGTCCCTCCGGAAGAGGATTTGAGTTCAAGAGATTTCTCAGGCAAAAGGTATTTATAGATATCAGAACCTATTAGGTCTGAAAACTGCTTTAACATCTTGAGTGGAATCTCCTCCAGTACTTTTCCTTGATCTATTGCAAATCTAACAATCCTGCCAACTATTTCATGGGCCTTTCTGAAAGGGACCCCTTTCCTTACAAGGTAATCAGCCATTTCTGTTGCTGTCATAAACCCTTCTCTTGCCGCCTTAAGCATCTTTTCCCTGTTTATCTTTATTCTTTCGATCAAAAGTGTAAATATCTTTAGTGATCCCTTAACTGTATCAACAGTATCGAAGAGAGACTCTTTATCTTCCTGCATATCCCTGTTATATGAGAGCGGAAGGGACTTCATCATCGTGAGGAGTCCGATTAGATTTCCGTAGACTCTCCCTGTCTTTCCCCTCACAAGTTCAGGGACATCGGGGTTCTTCTTTTGAGGCATGATACTGCTCCCTGTTGTAAGCGCATCGGGTAGCTCAATAAAGTTGAACTCTTGCGATGACCATAGAATGATATCCTCCGAAAGTCTTGAGAGGTGCATCATAAGGATAGCAGAGGCAGAGGCGAACTCAAGAGCAAAGTCCCTGTCACTTACAGCATCGATGCTGTTTTCTGAGACCTTTTTGAACCCGAGCCTTCTCGCTATAAATCCTCTGTCTATAGGAAAACCTGTCCCAGCGAGCGCACCTGCTCCTAATGGAGAAACAGTCACCCGTTCAAGACAACTCCTTAGCCTCTCCCTGTCCCTTTCAAACATATCAAAATAGGCGAAGAGGTAATGGGAGAAAAGTACTGGCTGTGCCCTCTGCAGGTGCGTATATCCGGGCATGATTGCGTCTATATTCTCCTCTGCCTTTTTAATAAGGCTTGATTGGAGCCTACGGATAAAAGATTCTATCTCCTTTATTTCATCCCTGAGATAGAGTCGTAGGTCAAGGGCCACCTGGTCATTCCTGCTCCTCGCGGTATGAAGTTTACCGCCCACGCCCCCTATCTTATAAATAAGACGTGATTCTATATTCATATGGATATCCTCGAGTTCAGTCCTGAAGAAGAAATTCCCTTGCTCAATCTCCTTCTCTATCGCCTTGAGACCTTTGATTATCTTTTGCGCCTCTCCCTTCTTTATGATTCTCTGTCTTGCGAGCATCTCTGCATGAGCAATACTTCCGAGGATGTCTTGTCTGTAAAGTCTTTGGTCAAACCTGATGGATGAGGTGAATTCCTCGACTTCCCTTTTAGTCTTTTCTCTGAATCTCCCTCCCCATGGTTTTTCTTTAGCCATCTTTAGTGACCCCTTCTCTTCATCAGAGACCTCAGTTTGAGCCTCAGGGCATTAAGCTTTATAAATCCCTCGGCATCCTTCTGGTTATAGACCACCTCTTTCCCGAATGTTGCATGTTCAGGGCTATAGAGGGACCGGGGAGATTTTCTCCCTACGACATCGCAATTACCCTTATAAAGTTTCAGCCTCACAGTGCCTGTTACATCCCCTTGGGAGTCGTCAATAATCTTCTGGAGCAGTTCCCTCTCAGGTGAGAACCAGTATCCATAATAGATAAGCTCGGAATAACGCGGGGTAAGGGAATCCCTTAGATGCATAACCTCTCTGTCCATTGTGATTGATTCAACCGCCCTGTGTGCTATATGGAGGATGGTACCACCCGGTGTTTCATAAACACCCCTCGATTTCATACCCACCAAACGATTTTCGACCATATCTACCCTTCCAATACCGTTTTTGCCACCGATATCGTTAAGCCTTTTAAGGAGCATCGAGGGGTTCATCCTCTTTCCGTTAAGACTGACAGGATCCCCCTTTTCATAATCGATCTCGATATAAGTTGCCTTATCAGGTGCCTTCTCAAGAGGGATCATAAGGGTATACATGTCAGAAGGTGGTTCTTTCCATGGGTCCTCGAGAGAGCCTCCCTCATAACTTATATGGAGGAGATTTCTATCTATACTATAGGGCTTCTCTGGTGTTGCTGATACAGGAATTCTGTTCTTCCTGGCATAATCTATAAGGGCTTGCCTTGAAGTAAGTCCCCATTCCCTCCATGGCGCTATAACCTTTATATCCGGTTTTAAGGCATAGTAGGTGAGTTCAAACCTCACCTGATCATTTCCCTTTCCTGTTGCGCCATGGGAAACAGCATCGGCCTTCTCCTTTTTTGCTATCTCTATTTGCCTCTTCGCAATAAGGGGCCTAGCTATTGATGTCCCGAGTAGATAACGGCCTTCATAAACTGCATTCGCCTTCAGCATAGGAAAAACAAAGTCCCTGGCGAACTCTTCCTTAAGATCCTCAAGATATACTTTGGAGGCACCGCTTTTCAGTGCTTTATTCCTTATGTCGGAAAGGTCTTCACCCTGCCCGAGATCTGCACAGAATGCTATTACCTTACACTTGTATTTCTCGATAAGCCAATTAATAGCTACAGATGTATCAAGGCCGCCAGAATAGGCAAGGACTACTTTTTTTATCATTTAAACTATCTCCCCCTTATTCAAAGGATGAACAATAATTTCTGCGAGTCATCAAAGAACAGGCTACTTCAACTCCAATACGTCCTGCATATCATAAAGGCCTGGTTTCTTGCCAATAACCCATTGGGCTGCTTTGAATGCTCCCCTTGCAAAGGTGTCTCTGCTTGAGACCCTGTGGGTGACCTCTATCCTTTCACCAAGTCCCCCGAAAAGTACTGTATGTTCTCCCACAATATCTCCAGCCCTTATAGTCTGTATGCCTATCTCCTTCTTCTGCCTTTCCCCGATAATGCCTTTCCTTGCATAGGTTCCTACCTCATCGAGGTTCCTGCCAAGGGCATCGGCTATTACCTGCGCTATCTTAAGTGCTGTTCCGCTCGGGGCATCCTTCTTCATCCTGTGATGGGCCTCGATGACCTCTACATCATAGTCGTCTTTAAGTACCCTTGCGATATCGGCTAATACCTTGAGGAGGAGATTAACACCTATACTCATATTAGGTGCTATTACGCAGGGAATCGAGCTCGCTAAGGACTTTACCTCAGAAAGTTCATCCTTTGTAAAACCTGTTGTCCCTATAACCATTGCCCGTCCTTCTCTCGATGCTATCCTTAGTTTCTCTATGGTAGCAGAGGGGAGGGTAAAGTCTATGATTATATCAGAGGATTTTATTATCTTTTCAAGGTCATCAGTTATATTTATGCCGTTCTTCCCTATCCCTGCAACTTCTCCAGAATCTTTTCCTATTGATTGATGTCCTTTGTTTTCCAATGCACCAACTAGCGTGAAGCCAGAGAACCCCTTCATAAGGGCGATTATCCTCCCACCCATTCTTCCTGCTGCGCCAGATACTATAGTCCTTATCATTGATGTTTCTTAAAAATGAGATTCTTCGCTATGCTCAGAATGACGAACGCACAGACTGTCATGTAGAACGAACCTAAATAAGAGATTGCTTCGCTACTCTCGCAATGACAGCTTGATTAACGACTCCAATTTTGTCATTGCGAGGAGTCCCGATTGAATCGGGACGATGAAGCAATCCCATTATAGCAATCCGTACTCCTTCAGAACCTTCCTTAGTTTCTCTTTATTCGCATCATTCATCGGGCATAGAGGTAGCCTCAGTTCATCTGTACATTTACCCATCATGCCGAGGGCGGTCTTTACAGGTATGGGGTTTGTCTCTAAGAACATGGCCTGGTTTAGTGGTTCGAGCCTGTAATGGAGACTACGTGCATCATCGATCTTTCCACCCATGAAGGCATCTATCATTCCTGCCACATCTGACGGCGCTACATTTGCTGAAACAGAGATAACCCCTTTTCCTCCAAGACAGAGCAAGGGAAATGTAGTGAAGTCATCACCGGAGAGTACCGTGATCCTTTCACCGCATAGCCTGATGACCTCGCTCACCTGTTTCATATCACCTGTCGCCTCTTTGATCGCGACGATATTCTCTATCTCTGCAAACCGTGCCACTGTGGTTGGAAGCATATTTACACCTGTCCGTCCAGGGACATTATAAAGTACGATCGGGATATCCACTTCTTCGGCCACCTTTTTATAATGCTGGTAGAGCCCCTCCTGTGTGGGCTTGTTGTAATAGGGGGTTACGAGGAGGGCACCGTCTGCCCTGAATTCCTTTGCCTTTTTTGTCATCATTATCGTCTCATCAGTAGAATTTGCCCCGGTGCCTGCAATCACAGGCACTCTTTTATTAACTACCTCTATCGTGAATTCTATAACCCTGTAATGCTCATTGTAGTCAAGCGTGGCAGATTCTCCGGTTGTACCGCATGGAATAATCACATCGGTACCCCCCTTGACCTGGAACTCGATCAGATTACCGAGTGCCTTCTCATCCACCTTTCCTTTCCTGAAGGGTGTTACAATTGCGACCATAGAACCTTTAAACATCTTGATTCCTCCTTTTAAGAATACTGTAAAACCCATAAAGGATAGGGCAAATGCAGAAAAAAATTAAAAGGCAAACTTTTTGGAATTTTTAACACAGGCAGGCTTAAATGTCAATTAGAATAGTTGAACTTCTTCTTACTATAAGTGATCAAGAAAGTTTTATGGCTAAAGACTCTGAGAAGTTTTCTTTAAGATTTTCTTCTGTCTTTTCCCGATCTCTTCTCTTTCCCGCTCCTGCGTTCAGGTCCCTTAAAGTTCGGGTCATTAAATTGTCTTCGATCTTCACCTGATCTCCTATCCTTTTCTAACCTGCGTTCTTTTATTTCCATAGCCCTTCCTCCTGAATTAAAGTCTACATTATTTAGAGCGGCTCTTCAAGTGATGAGCTCAGGATAAAGCATAGGTTTTTCTCTGTGGATTTCAAAACTGCCCCCTGTCAAGGCTTCTTTACTGGATCGATTATAAATTTATAAATTTTAGGCTATTTACCTGCCTGAGTTATGGAACTTTGCAACCCTGACCGCACCCTCATGGGTTCAGACACCTTTGCAAAGTATCCACAATACAGGCTGCCATTGCCACGCCCTATTATACCACCAAAGGGATATCCTTCAACACCAATTTCAATAGGGGAACATGTATGGAAGAGAAGGCTTGACCTTGGGTTGTTTCAATACGAAGTGGCAGAAATAATAGGGGTTACCGAGTCAACGGTCTGGAACTGGGAACACGGAACAGAGCCTGAATTAAGGCATATGCCAAAGATAATAGAGTTTT
>JACRGW010000017.1 GCA_016212195.1 Nitrospirota bacterium | reverse complement strand
GTCCTACCAAATGGTCTGAAGGTTCTGACATTGGAGAATCACAAGGCACCTGTTGTTACCTTTCAGATATGGTATAAGGTGGGCTCGAGGAATGAGCCTGTGGGGAAGACAGGGGTGTCCCATCTCCTTGAACATATGATGTTTAAAGGGACAAAAAAATATGGTCCCCAGCAATTTTCAAAGACAGTACAGAAAAATGGGGGGAATGATAATGCCTTTACATCAAAGGACTATACCGCCTATTTCCAGAATTTTGCATCGGACAGGATAGATATCTCCCTCGAACTCGAATCAGACAGGATGGTAAATCTATTGGTTGATCCGAAGGAGGTCATTTCAGAGAGGAATGTAGTTGCAGAGGAGAGGAGGATGAGGTATGAAGATGACCCCCAGAGTGCTGTGCATGAGGAACTGATGGCCGCTGCATTTAAGGCGCATCCCTACAGGTGGCCTGTAATAGGATGGATGGCAGATATACAGTCCATTAACAGGGATGACCTCTATAACTACTACAGGACTTATTATGCCCCGAATAATGCTACGATAGTAGTTGTCGGAAATTTCGATACAGATAAGTTGCTAAAGAAGATAGGAGGTTCATTCGGAACCATCCCGAAAGGCACTGCCCCTTCTGAGAATAATTTGGTTGAGCCTCCGCAGAGAGGTGAGAGGAGGGTTGTTGTAAAGAAGGAGGCACAGCTTCCTTATATTGCTATGGCGTATCATGTCCCGAATTTCAAAGACCCCGATAGTTATCCTCTCGAGGTATTGTCTGTTATTCTATCAGGTGGAAAGAGTTCAAGGCTCTATCAGAGCCTCGTCTATAAGAAACAGATAGCCCTCTATGCAGGAGGTGATTATGAAGGTATCTCTAAAGACCCCCATCTATTTTATTTCTATGCATCTGTTGCAACAGGGAAGAAGGTCGAAGAGGTCGAGTCAGCCTTTTACGAAGAGATAGAAAAACTCAAGAACAAACCTGTTACGGACAGAGAACTCGAGAAGGCAAAGAACCAGCTCGAGGCATCCTTTATTATGAGTCAGGACTCTGTCTTTTATCAGGGAATGCTTCTCGGTAAGTATGAAACAATGGGTGACTGGAGGCTCAAGAATAAGCATCTTGAGGGTATAAGGAAGGTTACTAAGGATGATTTACAGGGAGTGGTGAAGAAATATTTTACAGAAGACAATCGCACAGTAGGGATACTCGTACCCCTACCACCGAAGGGGTTATAATTAATCAGCGTGTTGAAAAAAGCTTAATAATGTCATTCTGAGGAGCCAGAGGCTACGAAGAATCTCATAATTTAATAATAGAGTAATTCTTCGCTTTACTCAAAGAACTCATTTTTAGTTCTAATTCACGTGTCTTAAAACAACGAAAAGGTGAGTAATTGGTTTAGGAAATAAAAGTAAATTGCCAGATATTTATGTCTGGTGAAAGAGAAGGAGGAAGATAAATGTGGCCTCAAAATTTCTGGTGGGGTGGGATGTGGATATTCCCCATCATCATGCTTGTTTTAGTGCTGATAGTTATTTATTTAATCTTTGGAAGAGGAGGCAGACCACTGTGGTATGATTCTGATAGACATTACAGTGAAGGGAAAGAATTAGAGACGGCACTGGAGATACTGAAAAAGAGATATGCCAGAGGTGAAATCACAAAAGAAGAATTTGAACAGATGAAAAAAGATATTTTAAGTTGAAAGAGAATCAATTATTGTCAATTCTGCATCGGAGTCTTCTTCGCTGGCTATGTTAAATTCCCTACTATTGCGGATTTGTTGTATAAATTCATTTAAACCAGTGCCAAGGGGAATGCTCCCACCTATAGGTTACCTTAAATTCAATTATCTTCTTTAATATCTGCGGTTACAGTGTTGTTTTTTATTCAAAACCTTCGTTGTGTTATAATTACAGTCCTATGAATGCTATTGTTAGCGCAAAGGGACTCACAAAGGACTATGGTTCTCTGAGGGCTGTTAATAACATAGATTTTGAGATAATGGGAGGGGAGTCTTTCGGTTTTCTCGGTCCGAATGGTGCTGGAAAGACAACAGTGATGAGTATGATTCACTGTTTCATGCCACCAACATCCGGGTATATAAATGTATTCAGTATGGATGTGACTGAAAACCCTAGTGAGATAAAGTCGAGGATAGGTGTTATGCCGCAGGAAGACAATCTTGATCCTGACTTAACAGTATTCGAGAACCTGATAGTTTATGCGAGGTATTTTGATATCCCCAAAAAAGAATCTTCCCTTCTTGCCTGGGAGCTACTCGATTTTGTAGAGATGAGGGAAAAGGCAAATGTTAATATAAGGATGCTTTCAGGCGGAATGAAACGGAGGCTTCTTCTTGCAAGGGCGTTGATAAATAATCCGGAGTTATTGATCCTCGATGAACCAACTACAGGTCTTGACCCACAGAGCAGACGCTCTGTATGGGAAAAACTGAATCATCTCAAATCAAAAAATACAACACTGATACTTACGACCCATTATATGGAAGAGGCAGAAAGGCTCTGCGACAGAGTAGCGATTATGGATAGCGGCAGGATCGTAGTGATTGATTCTCCACAAAGGCTTATAGATATTCATGGTGGGAATCTTGAAGATGTCTATCTTAAACTCACGGGGAGGACCCTTGAAAGTTAGAAGGGCGTTCAGGGTCTGGCAGAGAAATCTTACAGTTTATACAAAGCTATACATATCGAGCCTTGTCCTTAATTTTGTAGAACCGGTACTTTATCTTCTTTCCTTAGGTCTTGGTCTTGGCGCCTTCGTAAAAGAGATTAACGGCGTTCCGTATATAAACTTTATTGCACCGGGTATCATCGCATCATCCTCTATGTTCGCTGCAACCTTTGAATGCACCTATGGGACCTATGTAAAGATGACCTATCAGAAGACCTTCGATGCAATACTCGCCACACCTGTTAACATCGATGACCTTATAGCCGGGGAACTTCTGTGGGGTGCAACAAAGAGCCTTATTTACGGAACAATAATCACGGTAGTGATATCCCTCTTCGGTCTTGTAGATTCTCCTTTAATAATTCTCGCTATCCCTCTTCTATTTATTTGCGGTTTAATTTTCGCCGAGATCGCTGTCATATTTACAGCTATCGTACCGGGAATTGTTTTCTTTAATTATTTCTACACACTTTTTATGACCCCGATGTTTCTCTTTTCAGGAATCTTCTTCCCTCTTGAAGGTCTTCCTCCTATTATCTCGAAAATAGCCTTCTTCACTCCTCTCTATCATCTTGTAAATATCTGCAGGTCCTTTTCATCCGGGAAGTTATCTTTAGTCCAGTGGGACATCATCTGGATCCTTGTTGTAGTTATCCTCCTCACACCTTATCCTTTCAGGTTAATGCGAAAAAGAATAATAAAATAATTCTGTATCGCCTATTTCTTAGTGTACCCGACTGGTATCTCAAATGTATCTGCAGAGACCTGATTTATATTGATAGATTTTACCTCAACCGTGCTGTTAAAGAACGGAGCCCCTTTTGAAGCCATCTTTTCCTCTGCCTTTTTTTGAACCATACGACCTGCAAGACCACTCAGGAGACCTCCAACCCCTCCAGATATATCTATAGACTCATCCTTCTGTGCGGTTTCTTTTGAAATCTTTCCTTCTTCACCCTCTAAAGTCCAGGTGACTATTGTCCGTATCGGGTAACCCTTGATTTTTGACATCTCATTCTTGACCCGACTCAGTCCCTTTTTTATCTCGGTCTCAGATGCACCTGACATTGACGCAAAAACCGCCAATCCCATCTGTTTTGCTTCCTCCTGAGAAATGTCACCCCCTAACTTTTTGAGCAGGGCAAGCTCAAACTTTTGCTCCTCAGTCTGTGCCTTGCGAATTGTTGCTGTCTCCGGTGTTGTCCAGAGGTTTGTTGCCATTGTGCTCTGCGACTTTGCCTTTGTCTGTATATCTTCTATCTCAAGAAGCCAGATTACTAAGTATTCCTCACAGGGAAAGCCATTGATAGTTTCTGAGGCACCAGTCTTTTTCACAGTGAACTCGGATTTCGTAATCCGGACTTTTGGTGTTTCATCACTCTGTTGAACCCGGGATGTCTTATCAGGTTTCCCTTCTTTTACCTTTGGTGGTAAGATCAGGTGTTCGGTATAGGTCTGGTTCT
>JACRGW010000157.1 GCA_016212195.1 Nitrospirota bacterium | reverse complement strand
TTGGTTGTTTCTCCGACAAGTTCAAGGTTTTTACGAATATTTCTAAACTCTAAGGGAGACTGAAAACTCATCTCAGTCTTTCCCCTCGACATCACAAAAAACCAGAGGATTATCGCAAAGATCAAAGAGGCAAGCTTTAGCCCAAAATTTTCAAAGACAAAGGCCTTCGGTTTCATTCAACCCTGCCTCCTTTTCTGGACTTCCTTCTTTGTCTTTACAAAGGTCTTTGAAATCTCTTCTCTCAGAGAAAGTATATCGAGGTCCTTTACTATCTTCCCTCCCTTTGCCATCGATATTGTTCCGGTCTCTTCTGATACTATTATTACAACGGCGTCTGTCTCCTCTGTAATCCCGAGAGCTGCCCTGTGGCGGGTTCCGAGAGTCCTCGTTCGTTCTGTACTCAAACTCAGAGGGAGAAAACAGCCTGCAGCAATAATCCTGTTACCCCTGATAATTACAGCCCCATCATGGATAGGTGAAGTCGGATTGAAGATGCTAAGTATTACTTCCCTCGATACCTTAGCATCAAGCTCTGTTCCCATCTCCGTAAAGGTTTTAAGATCGGTCTCTCTCTCAAGTACCAATAATGCCCCTATCCGCTTATTTGCAAGAGACACAGAGGCCTTCACTATCTCTTCTAAAAATCTCGATCCCTCAACAGGAGAAAGGGAATAAAAGAAAGGATTCTCTCCTATATGGGCTAAGGCCCTCCGGAGTTCGGGCTGGAAAAGAACTATAATAACAATTACTATCTGTGCCCAGAAAGTCTGCACTATCCAATCAATAGTATAAAGCCCGGTCCAATGGGATACGAGTAAAGCAAGGAGAAGTATCCCGAGTCCGGTGAGCATCTGGACAGCCTTTGTACCTTTTATAAGAAGAAGGATACGGTATATTATAAAGGCTACTATCAAGACATCGATAGCATCCTGCCACCTCACCTGCATAAGAATATCCGATACCTGCTTAAGAATTCCCATCTTATTCAAAGACCTCCATGCGTTATTGCATCCACTACCCTGGCAACCCTTACAATTGAGCTGACATCATGAACCCTTACTATACTTGCGCCTTTCATAATCCCAATTGCAACAGCAGCTGCTGTCCCTTCGAGTCTGTCACCAGGAGGAAGATCAAGGATCTTACCAATAAAGGATTTTCTTGATGGACCTAGTAGGATTGGCATCCCTAAAGACCGGAACTTATCGAGACGATTAATGATCTCAAGGTTATGTTCAAAGGTCTTACCAAAACCAATACCGGGATCTATGATGATCATATCATCATCAACTCCTGCTTTCAGTGCTATAGATATTCCCTCTTCGAGAAAGTGAAGAATCTCGCCTATCAGATCCTGGTAGACAGGGTTAATCTGCATATCCCTCGGTGTCCCTTTAATATGCATGATAACAACAGGGACATCGTATTCAGCCGCAACAGTGGCCATTTCAGGGTCGAACCTCAGTCCACTTATGTCATTTATAATTGATGCCCCCGCCTTTATAGCCTCCCTTGCAACCTCTGCTTTATAGGTATCTATAGATATAGGAATCCTGAGCCTGCTTTTCAGTTTCTCAATTACAGGAATAACTCTGCTAAGTTCTTCTTCAGGGGATAATGGAAGAGCACCTGGCCTTGTGGATTCGCCCCCGATATCAATCATATCCGCTCCTTCTTTCTCTATCTCAAATGATCTTTCAACAGCCTTATCAGTATCAAGATAAAGTCCACCGTCTGAGAAGGAATCGGGGGTCACATTCAGAATACCCATTATATGGGTCCTTCTGGTAAGATCTAAGCGATAACTACTCCACTCTAAGGCGAAACCCTCTTTAGCCCTCTGCATTTTAAATCAGAAAAGTATGCATGATCATTCTGTATCTTGCACCCTGCATCAGGAATGGAATCAGGCTGTTGCCATGGCCTCTTTAATGACAGTATCAATCTCGTTGCCATCCAAGGTTTCTTTATCGAGGAGGGCCTCAGCAATGGCGGTGAGGGCCTTGAAGTTATCCTTAAGAAGTTTCTTTGCCCTCTCATAACCTTCTATTACCATTCTTTTTACCTCTTCATCTATCTCAACAGCAGTCTTTTCGGAGTAATCCCTGTGTTGTGCAATCTCTCTTCCGAGAAAAATCTGCTCCTCTTTTTTACCAAATGTAAGGGGACCGAGCCTGTCGCTCATACCCCATTCACAGACCATTTTTCTGGCAAGTTCGGTAGCCCTTTCGAGATCATTACCCGCTCCTGTCGTCATAAAGCCGAGGGCTATTTCCTCTGAAGCCCTACCACCCAAAAGGACAACAATCTCATTTGCCAGGAAGTCCCTCGCATATGTATATCTATCATCTACAGGAAGTTGCTGTGTGAGTCCCAGAGCCCTTCCTCTCGGTATTATGCTTACCTTATGGACAGGATCGGTTTCGGGGATTAGTTTAGCCACAAGGGTATGACCCGCTTCGTGGTATGCAGTTGTCTTCTTCTCCCTATCACTCATCACCATGCTCTTCCTTTCGACACCCATAAGTACCTTGTCTTTGGCGCTCTCGAAATCCTCCATGTCTACCTTGCTCTTTCCCTTCCTTGCACCCAATAGAGCCGCCTCATTAACCAGGTTAGCAAGATCTGCCCCTGAAAAACCCGGAGTCCCCCTCGCCACTACCTCTAAATTAACATTGTCCGCTAAAGGGATCTTTTTTGTATGTACCTTAAGGATTCCAATCCTTCCCTTAACATCAGGCTGAGGAACAACAATCTGGCGGTCAAACCTCCCTGGCCTTAGCAGGGCAGGATCAAGGACATCAGGCCTGTTTGTGGCTGCTATCAGTATTACCCCTTCATTAGACTCGAACCCATCCATTTCGACAAGGAGCTGGTTAAGGGTCTGTTCCCTTTCATCATGACCCCCGCCCAGACCTGCACCCCTGTGTCTTCCAACTGCATCTATCTCATCAATAAAGATGATACAGGGTGCGTTCTTTTTCCCCTGTTCGAAGAGGTCCCTCACCCTTGACGCACCAACCCCAACGAACATCTCAACAAAATCTGAACCACTTATAGAGAAGAATGGTACACCTGCCTCTCCTGCTATTGCTCTTGCAAGGAGCGTCTTCCCGGTTCCAGGAGGTCCCATAAGTAGTACACCTTTCGGGATCTTACCTCCGAGTTTCTGAAACTTCTGGGGATCCTTAAGATACTCTATGATCTCCTCGAGCTCATCCTTCGCCTCATCGATCCCTGCCACATCCTGAAAGGTTACCTTATTGGATTTATCCGAGATCAATCTTGCCTTGCTCTTTCCGAAAGAGAGGGCCTTGTTGCCTCCAGTCTGCATCTGTCTCATAAAAAATAGCCAGATAGCAGCAATAAAGAGTATAGGTCCCCAGGAAAGTAGAAAGGTTATATACCAGGGGTTTTCATCAGGCGGTCTGGCAGTAATCTTCACACCTTTACCCCGCAATTCTTTCACAAGATCAGGATAATTGGCAGCATAGGTCCTGAATTTCTTTCCGTCCTTAAACTGACCGCTTATATGGTTCTCCTTTATGGTCACCTCTTCCACTTCACCTTTCTCGAGTCTTGCAATAAAGTCACTGAAGATAACCTCATCGTGTATCTTCCTCGTGGAAACACTCAAGAAATTGAAGAGAAATACCATAACAAGAAGCAGAAGAATCCAGAGGGTTAAATTCTTGTAGTTCAAATCATATACCTCCTTAAAGGAAATATATTAAATTAACATATTTCAAATGAGTTTTACAACCCTTTTTGTATTTTCTTTATTGAGAAAACAGTCCTTATCTGTTAGTATAAATCTGTTATGGGAGAAGCGTATCCTTTCCAGCCCCTTACAAAGAAGGATAAGGTTACAGTAGTGCTATACAGAATCGGCATTGCGCTATCATCCGTAATCATCGCAATCCTTGCCTATGTATTATCCAGTCCATCATATTATCAGAATGACATTACTATCAGCATGAAGTTCGATATACTTCTTATCTTTCTATATATGTCAGTGGGTCTGAGTGTGTTCACCATCCACCTCTATGTTAGTAAATTCAAAAGGTTCCTTAAGAAATTGTATTATCTCTCTGCAGTCTCCCTGATAATACTATTTGTCATCGGAAAGGGAGATGTCTTAGGAGTCCTGATCGATAAACCTTTCGGTTCAATCCTTCTCATCCCTCTATCAGGATGCATAGGTTTTATAACAGCAAAAGAGGCGTTCTGTTTTAAACTGTTCGAGGGTTATCTTCTTACCTTGATAATGCCCCTATACCTTTTGCTTCTTTCGATGGGGTCGTTGACTATGCAGGGCGTCTCTCTCGGTATTATTATAATAGCTCTTATGTTAATCCTTTTTACCTTCAGAAAGGTCTTTATGCCCCTGCACTACGATATCGGAGACAAGTCCGCCTATACCTGAACACCTCAGCGTCATTCCTGTGAAACTTGTCCTCGACTGCGATCGGGGAAACGGGAATCCAGTTTTCTTCGTTTAATCAAGAATGGCAATTGACAACATGGATATAAATATTTATGATATCCTGCAGTTTGACGAAGGGTTATCCTTATATTGATTTAATGAAGAAATAATGAATATTACTAATGCCTACATTGTTACTTTCATAGCGAGCTTCTGTATCCTTGTAATAGAGATCGTCGCAGGTCGGATTCTTGCGCCTTTTGTGGGCGTATCCCTCTATACATGGACGAGCATAATCGGTGTCGTCCTTGCAGGGATAAGCATAGGGGCATATCTGGGCGGGAAACTCGCTGACAGGTTCCCCGGAAGGAAGACCCTTGGATTGCTTCTGCTCCTATCAGGTATAGCAACCCTCACTATCCCGGCGGTAACGAACCTCGTTGCAGGTTACAAATTCCCGACATCCCTTATGCTCCGCATCCTTATCGTCACGATGATAACATTCTTTATACCGAGCTGCACCCTCGGCATGATCTCACCTGTAGTTGTGAAACTCGCAGTCAGGAATCTGGAGAAGGTAGGAAATATCGTCGGAAAGATCTATGCCTTCTCAACGCTCGGCTCTATCTTTGGAACCTTTGCAGCAGGTTTTTTGCTGATATCCTGGATGGGGACAAGGCACATCATCCTCGTGATGGGCGGGATCTTGATCCTCACTGCGGTTATCTGGGGTGCACTATTTAAGACAAAAACTCCTGCCCTCGGATTCCTTCTTCTACCTCCCGTTCTTCTCTTGGGAGTCTATGATTATGCCTTCAAACCACGCCTTAACTCTTATATAGACTATTATAAGGAAAGCGATTATTACACAATAAAGGTATGGCATACTTTGAATCCAGATGGAGAGATATTAAAGGCATTGATACTGGATAATCTTACACATTCCTATATAAACCTGCATAATCCTCTCCACCTCGAATATCAGTATGAAAGAATTTACTCAGAGATTCTCCGGTGGAAGTTCAGGAAGGACTCTTCCTTCAGGAGTCTCACTATCGGTGGCGGTGGATACACATTCCCGAGGTATATGGAGGTCTATTATCCAAAGGCCGGTATCAATGTAGTTGAGATAGACCCTGAGATAACAAGGGTCGCCTATAAATATCTCGGTCTGCCACAGGACACAAGTATAAGGACGTATAATGAAGATGGACGCTGGTTTGTTATGAACTGTAAGGAAAAATACGATCTAATCTTTATTGATGCCTATAATGACCTTTCTATACCTTTCCATCTAACAACAAAGGAGTTTACCCACCTTCTTAAGAACATTCTTACACCTGACGGTATTCTTCTAACAAACATCATAGATAACTTCCAGAAGGGTTCTTTCCTCCCGTCTTATATAAGGACATTACAGGAGGTCTTTGGAAAAAGGAACATCCATGTAATATCAGTAAGCGATGATTTTGAAAAGAGAGGTCCAAGTACTTACATCGTAATGACAGGGAAAGGCAATATCGAAATCAGCGATTTCGAGCATTATCTTAAGGACAGCTTTGGGGATAAAGCCACATCAAAAATAGTGCCTGAAACGGTCCTGAAAGAATTCCTTGAGAAGAAGTACTCTGTAGTTCTAAGGGATGATTATGCACCGGTTGACAATCTCATTGCCCCTGTCTTTGAAGAGAGATTTGGTTATAACAGGAAGAACAGATAACACTCAGGGCATCGTGATGCTCAGGTCATAGGTCCCTATGCTCACCTTATAATCCCTCGAAAGCCTTTCCCTGAGATGGCCTATTATAAGATTATGCAGGAGTTTTTCGTCTATCATTCAGCAATAAGTTTAGCACAACTTATACAAAATGAGAACAGCTCATCAGTAAGCTTTCCGAAGAAAATGGCTTCTGAGCTTGATAAAGCAGTAAAAAAGACAGGCAGACTTAAGACTTTTTGTTATATTCGACAGCGACTTCGTAGGCAATCCTTGCGTGCTCAGATGGAAGTTCAGCGCTTTTCCCTTTACATACCAGTTTCCCCTTCGCCGACTTCTTATGAGAGTTGATCATCGAAATAATAACAGGCCCCAGATCATATCCGCCGTCAGCACAGCCTTTTTCCAGGCATTCCATATTAAAGTAAGCATAACCGCTGGGTAAAAAATAGACAGTGCGCATGACGATCGGTTCTGTCCCGTAATGAAAGTAAGCCATCTTAATAATAATGCTTGAGACTTTAGAAAAACGGTCAGAAATCAGACCTGTTGCAAGCCTTTGCTGCTTTTTTATTTCCTTCATCTCAGCATAATTCTGTCTGCTTCTCATTTTACTCCTTTGAAAATAAAAGCCCCCCTGCAATATCAGAGGAGATTCTGGCAGCCAATTACAGCTTAACTACGTTTATCGCTTTCGGGCCTTTCGGGCCGTTTTCGATGTCAAAGCTAACTCTATCACCATCGTTAAGGGACTTAAAACCATCACCCTTGATTGAAGAATGGTGGACGAATACATCGCCGCCATCTTCGCTTGTGATAAAGCCAAAGCCTTTGGATTCATTAAACCACTTTACTGTTCCTTCGGTCATTACATTTACCTCCTTATCTATAAATTAAAAGATCTCAGATGCACAGAAATAAAAAGGCCACAAAGCTAAAAGTCTTTGTGGCCTTTTGGGTTCAAAAACTTCTGAAACTTTGATTAAATATGACACATTCTAATATAAAAGTCAATCTATACTTACTTCTGACTATTGAACTATATCGCTTTTGAACTGCTATTGCACTTTTGACTATTGTTTTCCGTTCTTATACTTCGGTCGCTTGTTCGCTTCGAGGATTGTTTTCCTCAGTCGTATTGACCGCGGCGTTACCTCGACCAGCTCGTTCTCTTTGATGAACTCTATCGCCTGCTCAAGGCTGAGGATCTTCGGTGGTATGAGTTGCAGCGCCTCATCCGCGCCTGAAGCCCTCATGTTGGTGAGTTTCTTTTCCTTTATCACATTCACGTCGATATCATTATCACGCGAGTTTTCCCCTACGATCATCCCCTCGTACACATCGGTGTTTTCTTTCACAAAGAGTGTCCCCCGCGGCTGGAGGTGATGAAGCGCGTAGGTAGTTGTTTTCCCTGCCCTGTCGGCGATGATCGCCCCGGTCGTGCGTTTCGATATCTGGCCCTGCCATAGCTCATAGTCGTCAAAGATATGGTTCAACAGTCCCGTGCCCCGTGTATCGGTAAGGAACTGGGAGCGGAAACCGATAAGCCCTCTCGAAGGGATCCTGAATTCGAGGCGTATCCTGCCGTGGCCGTTGTTCTGCATCTCCAGCATCCTGCCCCTCCGTATGCCCACCTGCTGGGTCACCACTCCGACAAACTCCTCGGGCAGATCGATCACAAGGTGTTCCATCGGCTCGTGGAGGACCCCGTTCATTTCTTTGACAATCGTCTCGGGCATCGAAACAGAGAGCTCATAGCCCTCTCTCCTCATCATCTCGATGAGAATCGCAAGCTGGAGTTCCCCTCTTCCCATAACCTTGAATGAATCGGTGCTGTCGAACTCGACCCGTATGGAGACATTGTAGAGGAGCTCTTTTTCGAGCCTTTCCCTCAGGTTCCTCGAGGTGACATATCTCCCATCCCTGCCGGCAAAGGGAGAGGTGTTTACTGAAAAGACCATGGATATGGTGGGCTCATCAACCTTTATCCTCGGAAGCGGCTCAGGCTTTTCCGCATCGGTTATCGTATCGCCTATGTTTATGCCCTCGATTCCTGCCAGTGCTACGATGTCGCCTGCCGAGGCCTCCCTTATCTCAACCCTTTCGATACCCTGAAATCCATAGAGGAACGTTATCTTTGTCTTTATGGTTTCTCCGCTACCGTTCACCATTGATACCGAGTCACCCGCCTTTACGGAGCCCGAGAATATCCTGCCGATGGCGAGCCTGCCTACATAATCGTTGTAATCGATGTTGGTGACAAGGAGTTGCAGTACGCCGTCTTCATCAGCCTCCGGCGCAGGGATGGTAGAAAGAATCAAATTAAAGAGGACCTTGAAATCCCCCGATTCATCATCCATAGAGAGTTTGGCTATGCCCAGTTTTGCGTTGGTGTAGACAATCGGGAATTCGAGCTGTTCCTCCTTCGCATCAAGATCGATAAAAAGATCGTAGACCTCATTCAGTACCTCCTGGATCCTCGCATCAGCCCTGTCGATCTTGTTGATCACCAAAATCGGCGGCAGGTTCAGTTCGAGGGCCTTCTTAAGGACAAACCTCGTCTGGGGCAATGGTCCCTCCGATGCATCGACAAGCAGGAGCACACCGTCAACCATCTTAAGTGTTCTTTCGACCTCACCGCCGAAGTCGGCATGCCCAGGGGTATCGACGATATTTATTTTTGTACCCATTAAATCGACCGCGGCATTTTTTGCCATAATGGTAATCCCACGCTCCCGTTCCAGGTCGATATTGTCCATCACCCTTTCCTGTATCTTTTCATTCGACCGGAATATGCCGGACTGCCTGAGCATTCCGTCCACAAGTGTCGTTTTCCCGTGGTCGACATGGGCGATAATTGCGATGTTCCGTAAATCCTGACGTTTCACATACACCTCTCTTTTCCCTCTTATATGGAAAACTTCCGGCAGAGCCGACAGGCAAGACAAACCTCAAAAAGCAGCGTTCAGGGGTTCTTATTGAGGGATGATGACTATGTGATAGTTTAACAGCTTCTGGATCTAAAAAGCAACAGGGTCAGAATTTCTGCCTTCTGCACTTCGGCATTGAGTCATTTAGCTTGGAAGTTAGAAGTAGTTAAGTCTTCTGCTCTTCCGTACTTCTGTACTTTAGGAAGGATTGTCATATTTAAACCAGCCCTGACTCCAATGACTCCTATAGCACTTTTGCTCTTTTTCACTTCCGAACTTCAGACTTCAGCACTTCAGCTCTTTCTCACTATTGCACTTTTATCCTATTGTGCGCTTCTGGTATAATTACGCTGAGCTAATAAATCAGGAGGCTCGACAAAATGGTACTGGATCATATAGGTATCGTGAACAAAAGCGAGGAAGAGGCCTTGCGGTTCTACCGGGACATTCTCGGTCTTGATAAGATAAAGGACTCCGTCTCAACAGCCGATCTCTCGGAACAGCTCTTTTCTATTTCGAGGGATATAAAAATGGTTGTTTTTGGCAAGGGGAGCGTTAAGGTAGAAGTATTCATCTTTCCCGGATTCAGTCATCCCTCACCCAATATCCCCCATTTAGGCATTCAGGTCAAGGACTTTGAGCAATTGCTCGAAAGGGCGAAACAGGCCGGGGTAAAAGTTATCACAGGGAAGCGTGGTGACAAGACAGTCTATTTCATTCAAGATTTCTCAGAAAACCTGATCGAGCTCAAACCGGGTTAGTCCTTTTTCCCTGCTTCTGTTCTTCGACCTTCTGCACTTTTGCACTTGCTTGCCTTCTGGCTATTGAGTTATTAAAATTTACAATTATGGGTTGACAAATCTATCACATAGTAGTATAGTTAAGCCAATAACACTATGAATT
>JACRGW010000156.1 GCA_016212195.1 Nitrospirota bacterium | reverse complement strand
TTTTCGTAAAGAGAACCCTTCTCGAATATCTGCAATTCATTGATAAGACTTGTTTCTTGCCTCCTGATTTTAGTCCTCAATCTCTCAGGACTTGTATCAAGTATAACCCCTCCACCTAATGTCTCAAGAGGGGAAAATCTTCTGATTATAAATCTATCTCCTGACATAGCTGTTAGCGGACTTTCAAACCTGACCCTGACAAAACCTTCCTCTCCTGGTACGATCTCCTTTGTCTCAATAAGTATCACCCTCCCTATTGCTTCGGTTGTTCCTGTGTGAAATCTTATCCTGTCCCTGCTCTTTAAAGAAGGTGCTTCTTTGAGAATCTCTATCTTAACATCCAGAAGAGAAGATGGATACATAAAACCTGGCAGGGTCACAACATTTCCCCTTATGATATCTTCCTTTTCTACTCCCTGAAGATTAAGTGCTGTCCTCTGTCCAGCAATAGCCTCAGATACCTTCTGGTTATGAGATTGTATTCCCCTTACCCTCGATTTTATCCTCTGGGGCAGTAATTCTATTGTATCCTCTGTAGATATTTTCCCTGATAGAATTGTCCCTGTAACTACTGTGCCAAATCCCTTCATCGTAAATACCCTGTCAACAGGAAGTCGGAAAAGTCCATCTGAAGATTTTGGTTCTACCTGAAGGGAAATTTCCTTTATCGTATCTTTAAGAAGATCAAGGTTATGTCCTGTTTTTGAGGATACAGGTATGATCCTTGAACCTTCAAGGAAACTCCCCTTAATAAATTCTTTGATATCCTCCATAATGAGGGAAATCCAGTCCTCTTCGACAAGGTCATGTTTTGTCAAAGCGACAAGTCCCTTCTTTATCCTGAGGAGATTACATATAGCAAGATGTTCCTTTGTCTGTGGCATAATACCTTCATCAGCAGCAATTACGAGCATGACAATATCTATCCCCCCTGCCCCTGCCAGCATATTCTTTATAAGTCTTTCATGACCGGGTACATCAACAATTCCTATTCTCAAATCATCTGAAATGTCAAGGAAAGCGAATCCCAGATCTATGGTTATGCCCCTCTCCTTTTCCTCTTTAAGTCTATCGGGATTAATACCTGTGAGTGCCTCTACAAGGGCGCTTTTTCCGTGGTCTATATGGCCGGCAGTTCCGAGGGTAATGTAACGCATATAATTCAAAAATTAGCATTTAGCATCTCAATTTTAAAATTTAAAATGTAAAATGCTAAATTTAAAATGATAAACTCAGTCCTTAAGAGCAACTTTTACAGAATCAACAAGCTCTTTTATCTCGCCATCCTGTATGGTTCTCGCATCGAGAACTAGTGCATCGTCCTTTATCCTTGCTATTACAGGACGTTCACTTTTTCTCAGTCTTTCCTCCAAATCATTTACTGAGAATTGTGAATCTTGAACCGCAGGACTGAGAACAACAACAAATGTAGGTAGGTTAAGAAGTGGCAGAGAACCACCGCCTGCCTGAGAGGAGTCCTGCATGACTTTAACCGTGAACAGTGCGTTAACGTTTTTAAGTAACCTTTCTATCTTCTTTGCCCTTCTCTCAATATCCTTCAAGGGTTGAGTGAGCATTCTAAGAGTAGGGATCTTTTTTACAGCCCTCTCCTCATCAAGGTACTCTCTCAGTGTCGCCTCCATGGCTGAAAGTGTGAGCTTATCTATCCGTACTGCCCTTGAAAGGGGATTCTTCCGAATTCTATCTATATAAACTTCTTTCCCCAGGATGATACCTGCCTGGGGACCCCCGAGTAACTTGTCACCGCTGAAGGTTACTATATCCACACCGCTCTTAAGGACTTCCTTTACTGTGGGTTCTCCATAGATACCATATTTCTTAAGGTCAATGATGCACCCGCTTCCAAGGTCATTCATTACAGGTATACCCCTTTTCTGTCCGAGGAACACCATGTCTTGAAGTGAAACATCCGATGCAAAGCCGAGGACCCTGTAATTGCTTGTATGCACCTTAAGGAGCAGGGCAGTTCTTTCATTTATCGAACTTTCATAATCCCTGAGATGGGTTTTATTTGTAGTTCCTACCTCTCTGAGTACTGCACCGCTTCTCTCCATCACTTCTGGTATCCTGAAGGAACCACCAATCTCTATAAGCTCACCCCTCGAGACTATTACTTCCTTTCCCTGCGCCATAGTATTTAATACAAGAAGGACTGCCGCAGCATTATTATTCACAATGACTGATGACTCTGAGTCTGTAAGCGTTCTCAATATCTCCTCAAGATGTGCATGTCTCTTGCCCCTTTCTCCTTTCTCAATGTCGTACTCTAAGTTTGAATATCTTTTGGCAATTCCCTCCATATTTCTTATGACAACCTCAGCAAGAATAGACCTACCGAGATTTGTATGTATAATTATCCCTGTTGCATTTATGAGAGGTCTTAGTTTGAAAGAAGAAAGGTCATTAAGGGTCTTCTCTATTTCTGAGAAGATAGTATCAAAGGAAAGAACTCCTGATGCTGCAGGATTTGCTCCTTCGAGTATAGATTCCCTCTTAAGCCGAAGGATATCCCTTATCGCCTTAAGGACGAGGGGCCTTGGATGGGTCTTAAGCCATTCCTGACAAAGAGGGCTTTTGAGAACCTCATCAACAGAAGGAATCTCTCTGAGAATTTCCTTAACATCTGTCATTAGAAATATAGTATATAAAATATCCTCGGATTTTAAAAGAGGAATTTTATTAATCCCCCTTTATTCCCCCTTTAGTAAAGGGGGAATAAAGGGGGATTTTATGTTATATTATTACATGCTTATTGATACACATGTCCATCTCGAGATGGAAGAATTTGATAAAGACAGAAAGGAAGTGATCCAGAGGGCAAAGGAGGAAGGGATAAGTCACATTCTCACAGTAGGTTCTGACCTTGAGGTATGTAGAAAGGGTGTAGAATTATCCGAATCTAATCCTCTTATCTATGCATCAGTCGGCATACATCCCCATGAAGTAAAAGATATAGATAATAGTACCTACGATGAGATCAGGAGGCTATCAAGAGCGCAGAAGGTTGTTGCTTACGGTGAAATAGGCCTCGATTACCATTATGACCTCTCACCGAGGGATGTCCAGAGAAGGTGTTTCAGGGAGCAGATAGAGATAGCAAAAGGGCTCAAACTGCCCATAATCGTCCACAGCCGAGAGGCAAGGGATGATACACTCAGAATTCTTGAAGAGGCGGATGCAAAAAGTGCAGGAGGTGTTATGCATTGCTTCTCAGGGGATATAGATATGGCTAAAAAATCCATAAGGATGGGATTCTATATATCCTTCGCTGGTCCTGTAACATTTAAAAAAGCGGAAAGGCTAAAGGTAATCGTTAAAGAAATACCTATTGAAAGCATATTG
>JACRGW010000155.1 GCA_016212195.1 Nitrospirota bacterium | reverse complement strand
CTTTTTCAAAAAACTCAAACAATACCCTCCCATCCATATCTGAAGGTACTGGTATTCCTGATCTGTAAAGTATAGTCGGGGCAAGGTCCATTATGCTGGTCTCTGGCAGACCTTCTCCATGTTTTATATGCTTCCCGAAACTAATCAGAATTCCGTAATCTCTATGAATGCCGCTTGGCCTTATAAGATTCTCCGACCGCTCCAACTCTTCCTGAGACAATCTTCTAAGGAAACCATTATTGGTTCCGGGTTCACTGGGACGGTGGACATAAGAGTGATTCTTCCACTCAAATATGATATCCGGAGCCCTGTAGAGTTCCTCCCCTGAATATACATCTTCCTTCCTCCAGACCCTTCCAACTACCTTTTCATTGGTCTCAGGACATCTGATTTTCCCAAGTTCCTTTATGATCTTTTTACAAACATCTTCATATTCTCTTCCTGGTGAGACTATCCCTGAAGGCTCTCTCCCTTTCAGGTTGATAAATATAGCAGGATGATTCTCCCTCGAATATGCAGAGGTGTGTAACCAGTCTATACCCTGAAGTGATAACAGTGAATCAACCCTGTTCCGTAATTCAGGGAAGTAGCGGAGGAGTCTTTCCTTCATGCTCCTTGAGAGCCGCTTCTTTACTATACCGTCTGTAACAGCGAGTATATGTCTTAGAACCTTTTTCCCACCTCTTACGGCATTTCCATTGGACTCATAAGCTAATAACCCTATTCCACTGAGCCACCTGTTTATAAACATTGTCTTGTTGCTGGCAGGGCCGGCACCGTGATCAGACATGATAAATGTCGTGCTATTTTTACCAGTTTCATTTAATAATTCACCTATAGATTGGTCAATTTTCTGATAGACCTTTAAGATTGCCTGTGCATGGGGTTTATCAGCGTGTATCTTTGACTCCCTTCTCTCCGGATCCATATATTTCCAGAAGTGATGCTGTACCTTATCTGACTCAGTAAAGACAACCATGAAAAAATCAGGCTGAAAGCGTCTCAATAAAAATATGGCTGCCCTTGTCCTTACTTCGATAGATTCAAGAAGTTTCTCAAGTGCCAGATGGGGTTCTCCTCTCCGTATATAACCCCATATCCCTGCCTCGAGTATATATCCGCCGGCATTTTCCTGGAGGGTCTGGACTATTCCAGAAGGATATGAAAAATTATCTTTATCAACACCAGGGGCATCGAGCCCGGGGATGAAAAAGCCATTGACCTCCTCTGCCGGATAGGTAATAGGCACATTTATAACACCAACACTTTTACCTCCCTCGCTCAGTATCTTCCACAGGCTCTTCCCCTTTCTGAAACTCGCATTAATAAATCTGATCCCATAATCATCTCTTTTGGGTTCAAAGAAATCGTATATCCCGTGTTTACCCGGGTTCTTCCCTGTTATAAAAGAGGACCATGCCTGGGCACTGTTGGATAAAGGGGTTGATCTTAGCCTGGCACTGATCCCCCTGTTCAAACACCTTTCCAGATTGGGAAGCCTTCCCTCTTTGACCCACGGGTCAATCAGATCAAATGTGGCCCCATCAAGACCTATTACCATTACCTCAGGTTTTTTCATATCAGTCCACGTATCCGAGACTCTTCAAACGATCTTCTATCTTTTTTGCATCTTCCTCTGTATAGGCCCCGTTTTCCTTCTTACGGGGGTCACTTTCGGGTCTATCAGTCACCCTCTTCCTTTGGCTCCTGAATGGCTTGAGAGAAGTGGTAAAAGCATCTTCAAGTATCTTTCCATCTATATCTTCCGGAATAGGTACTCCCATGAGGCCGAGGATAGTCGGTGCGAGGTCAATAATCCTTGCACCATGTATCTTATATCCCTCCCTGATTCCATTACCACTCATCAATAAGATACCATTAGGACGGTGGTTACCACCCTTCTGAAGACTCGACCAGTCGCTGTAATCACTGTGTTTCAGGCTTGACTCAAAGATATTTTTATTGCGATCATCATAACCCGGCCAGGACGTATATCTGTGCCCCTTCCATGTAACCAATAAATCAGGAGCAAAGTCAATACATTCACCATGATAGACCTCCTCTCTCCTGTAAACCCCCTCAACTACAGTCTCGCCTGTCTCAGGGTCCTTTAGTTTCTTGAGTTCATTGATTATCCTCTCCCTTAGTGCCTCATACTCCTTGCCTGGCTTCACGATACCCATTGGCATCTTACCTTCCATGTTGATAAAGAGATTTGTGCTCTCTCTTCCAAAAGAGTATACCTTTGTCCTTTTCCAGTCTATTTCTGAAAAAACAATATTAGACTTTACCTTCTGCCGGAGGTCTGGAAATCTTCTCTTTAGCCACTCAAGACCCTGCGGAGGTACAGTCTTCTTGATAATATGGTGCAGTCTCTTCACCGCACTTAGAGAAATGTCCTTATTACCATTGGATGAATAGGTCAAAAACCCTATAGACTCAAGCCATTTATTAATAAAGATTGCCTTGTGGCAGGGACCTGCACCATGGTCAGACATAACAATAAAATCTGTCTTTTCGGGTAACGTGGTAATAATATCTCCTAATATCTGATCAATCTTTATATAACAGTCTTTGATGGCATTCCCGTACCGTTTATGGTCTTCAGGAGAGATCTCTGTAAAGGAGTCATCCATATATTGCCAGTATCCATGCTGTATAAGGTCAAGAGAATTGAAGACCATCATAAAGAAATCCCATTTATATTCCTTCATCATGTAAGTAGTCAATCTATGGTGAAATTCGGTTATTTTATGAATCTGCTTCAGGAAGGACGATGGGTCCTGGCCCTGTGGATAATCCCTTAATATATACTCTCCTAACT
>JACRGW010000154.1 GCA_016212195.1 Nitrospirota bacterium | reverse complement strand
TTGGCAAGGGCTTCCTTCTCCTTTTTAAAATTGAAATAGAATCTCGGAGCTTTGGATGTCTCCGACATCTTCCATGCCTTGTCACTGATGCTCACGAAGGCAAGACCTGGAGGAAGCATAACTCCTTTCTGAGATCCTCCAACCATCACATCTATTCCCCATTCGTCTGTCCTGATATCATGGGCAACGAGGGCAGAAATTGCATCTACAACGAGTATTGTATTTTTAAATTTCTTAACGATTTCCCCTAAACTCTTTACATCATGGTACACTCCCGTAGAGGTCTCACAGGCCTGAACAAAGACCGCCTTGAAGGATGGATCTTTTCTAAGTACACTTTCAACCTCTTCAGGTTTAACAGTATAACCCCATTCTACTTTTATTTCTTCCACACCTATACCGTAGGCCTTGCAAATCTTTGTCCATCTCTCACCGAATTTCCCACCATTAATAACCAAAGCTTTATCTCCGGGGGAGAGAAAATTACTCACTGCGCCCACCATTCCACCTGTTCCGCTTGCTGACAGAATCAGAACATCATTCTTTGTTTGATATAGCCACTGAAGTCCCTTCTTTGCGGCATCAAGCACAGGGATAAAATCAGGTGCCCTGTGGTGTATTATAGGCATAGACATAGCCATAAGCACCTCTGGTGGTACAGGTGTTGGTCCAGGCGCTAAAAGATATTTCTTTTTCATTTTTCTATCTCCCTCTGCATTAACGATATTATAACAGATTTAGGAATGCTAATAGAACCTCTTGAGGCCTACGAAGGGTATCATAAGGTGTTTTCCATGTCAAGTTGAAACAGAAAATTCAAGGGCATAGATAGTATAGGTTAAAAGACAATACCTGCCTTTTCAATGGTAATACCTGTTACCTTCTCTAAATTTATTAAAGCATTATTGTGGTCTATCATGGCCTTCTTTTCATTCCTTAAGGCATTAGCAAGCTCTTCCTGAAAGATAAGGATATCATGGCTTGTTGACATACCCACATTGAACTTTTTCTCTTCGGCCTCAAGTTTCTTTTCCGCCAAAATCCTTGCAGACCTTGTAGCATCAATCCTTTTATGGGTTGTGTCAATCTCTCTAAGGGTCTCCCTGATTTCGACGATAATTGCTTCTTCTAGGTTTTTTAATTCGACTCTTGCCTTCTCTTCCTCAAGCCTTGCCTTTAGATAATCACTTCTTGCACTTCTGTTACCTATAGGGATCTCGAGACTCAATCCCACCTTCCATGAATAGAAATCTCCAGATCTGAGGCTCTTGAGATCTGAGCTGTAACTGCTATTCAGACCATTAAGGCCTATACCTCCAACAAAAGAGAGTTCAGGAAGCGTTTGATTTTTTGTGTATCTCATATTTATTGCTTTATTATCTAAATCCTTATTTGCCTGTAGGTAATCAGGACGACTTTCGAAAGCTATCCGTTTAGATTCATCAAAATGCAGACTTTCTTTTGAGATTATAGGTTTATCTACAGGGATTAAAACCTTCTCCCATTCTTTCGTCAATCCAGTAATTCTCTTAACAGCATCCTCTGCATCCCTTACTGCCTTCTCTGCTACAAAAACTGCCTCTTCCCTTGAAGCAACACCAGCCTCAGCCTGTATTAATTCAATAGGTGCGAGGACTCCGACTTCAACCTTCTTCCGGTTTCTTTCTAAAAGGTCCTTAGCAAGATTTAATGAAAGCTTTCTGACCTCCAGCTCATCGATGCTTAGCAATAGGTTCCAGTATGCCCTTTTTGAGTTAGAAATGACTTCAATAATTTTCGATTTTAATTGTTCTCTCGATATGTTCTCATTGTTTTCTGCTATTCTAATCCTTGTAAGATTTATATTAGGGCCGAAATCTTTAAGGAGAGGCTGTGTTAATGTAAGTGTGACATCGGACTCATAGTAGGGGTTTATTTTAAGAAATATAGAATTAGACCGGTATCTTGCATTTATAAATTTAAGCTCAGCAGAGGTGCCTGTAACGAATTTCTGAGTTAGCCCTATGCTAAAGTCGAGGACTTTCTGATCTATTTCTCTCGCTCCTTCCAGTTCACTTGAGGATGGGGTTCTTGAAGCCGAATTACTGAAATCTGATGTAAAGACAGGATCAAAAATCGACCGTTCTTTCTCTGTCTCAGTTTTTCTGATATCAGGATTAAATTTTTCTATCTTTATATCGAGATTATTCTCAAGGGCTAGCTCTATTGTATCCTTTATGGAAATGTTCATTCCAGCATTTGCATAAAATGGCAACAAAAGGATAGTAAGTACTAAAAGAAATATGGTTTTCATGATTGTCTCCTTTCTGTTTCTTTTGTAGGGATTATATAAGATTCTAATGGTGGCATCTGTTCAATAAGAGATAGTTTCTCGGCATATCTATAGAATTCCTTAAGTCCTTTCAAATGGGTGTTGTTAAGGTCATAGGAAATTCTATTCCAGTATCCAAGAAGAGAATCCTTTGTCATCCATTCTCTTTCATCGGCTTCCTCAATGATTTCATTAAAGCTCTGATATGCGATGTCCTTGGATGAAAGTAGACTCTTCAGAAGTACTTCTACCTCTACTTCTTTTTCCCTAAAGACATCTTTTCTTAAAAGCCAGAGAGCAAAAACGAAAGGAAGATCTGTAAATTTATACCACAGTTCACCGAGATCATATAAAAAGAGTTCGGAGTTTTCTTTTACACTTGAAACTTGAAACTTGTAACCTGTAACCGCTTTTAATGCATCATCTCCGATGAGAAGGAAGGCCTTATAACTTCTTAATACATAATCGAGGTGTCCAGCCTCTTCGTGAAAGGTATTATCCATTTTAAGAAACTCACCCATTATAATCCTTAGAAGGATTGATGAGGTTGTTGATGCCTGCGTAAGGGCGATCTTTTTATGATTGAGGTCTTCTAAGGGTACTCTGGAGAAGAGGATTATACTATCTACTCTACCGAACGAACTTATTGAAAGATTAGGTAGAAAGAAATAAAGATCATGATGTCTTGCAAGTTCGATAGAAGAAGAAGGACTAAGATCGATATCGCCTTTTAATAGAAGCCTGTTAAGTTCAGATGGGACACCCTTGACAAAAATATAATTTGAACAGTCATGGTATTTCATTAAGGCATAGAATAAAGGAGTACAGTTAGCATAACTTATATGACCTATCCTAAGCATAACCGTAAGGTTTGTACCATGAACAATATTCAAAAACCTTCTCAGACGTCTTAAATGCCTCCCTAACACAGTCATTTATCCCAATGCCGTAATAAGAATTCCCTGTTAGAAATAAACCAGGGTGATGTTTCAAAGAGTCTTCTATAATTTTCATTCTCTCTGAATGACCTGCCGTATACTGTGGGATCGCTTTCTCATGTCGGTATATCCTTACAAAATCAGGTACCACATCTATTCCTAAAATAATCTTCAAATCATTTCTGGCTGCCATTATAAGTTCGTCGTCTTTGAGGAATGCTGATTCAGGCTTTCTCGCTCCTCCTATCATAACCCTGAGAAGGACATACCCATCAGGTGCCCTTGATTCATACATACTTGAATCCCAGAGGCAACCGAGGATGTTCATCTTTTCCTCATGAGGGATAAGGAATCCGAATCCATCGAGGGGATGAGATATTAGAGATCGTTTGTAGCCAAGGCAGGCAACTACTAAAGGAGGGTAGGAGGTTTCCTTAAGAACTTTTGATATGGCGGGATCTACAGGCTCAATTAATTTTGATGTTATATAGGCAGGGGTTGCTAAAATAACCACATCGGCATCAAATTTACCTTCGCCTTTCTTATTCTTAAAGTAGATAGTGTAAGGATGATCTTCGCGTTGCATCTTCTCGATCCTCTGAACTTCAGTGTTTGTAATTATCCTCGCTCCCAATCTTTCGCTTAATATATGAGTCAAATATTCGATACCTTCTTTAAATGATGTGAGGGTTCCTCCTGGGCCTAAAGGTCCTCCTCGCTTATCCCTTTGTCTTTTGCCTATTGCCCCTTTTGATATACGTTTTACCATTGCCTTAACAAGACTTCCATTACCCTCTTTCTCAAGTTCAGCCATAACAGGAAAACTGCTTTTAAGACTGAGACTATAGGGATCACCGGCAAAAACTCCTGAAACCATCGGACTGACTAATTCCCTCAGGGCCTCGTCACCTATATGCCTCTTAACAAAGTCAGCAATTGTCTCATCAATCCCTTCTTCAGGCAATTTTGTAAAGGGCTCAAGAAGTATGCGGAGTTTCCCGGGAAAGGACAAGATCTTTGATCCAAAAAAGAAGGGAAGAAGTGATTCAGGTAGCTGGTGGAGTCTACCTTTAGTATAAATAAACCTTTTTTTAGCTGAATCATTTGTCCTTAAAAGACCCTTGCTTATATCCAGCTTGTCGCATAATTCCAGTGTCCAGGGTTTGTTGTCAAGAAATCCGTTAGGCCCCCTTTCGCATAAGAAACCATCTGTCTTCTCACTCCATATCTTTCCTCCGGGACGGTTTTCTGCCTCAAGGACTTTAATGTCGAAGCCGTCCTTAATGTTTTCGGACAGGAGATAACCTGTAGCAAGCCCTGATATGCCTCCACCTATGATTACTATTTTTGATTCTTTCAGACCAACCTCCCGAGATTGGTTAAAACGATCTCTCCAAGTGCTTCAATGAATTTAGGTGATGCATTAAGGGATTCGGTCCTCTTCAACACTACTCCCTTCTCCTCGGCCATTTTTCGGTATAGTATATCAATCTCATATAAAGTCTCTAAATGATCCGAAACAAAACTTATCGGTACTATCAGAATCTTCTTACACCCTTCTTCTGCAAGTCTGTCAATTACCTTGTCTGTTGAAGGCTCTAACCATTTTACAGGACCACTTCTACTCTGGAATCCGAGATGCCATGAGATAGGGCATACCCTTTCAAGAACCCCTGAGATTGTGGCCTCTAAATGTCTGAGATAAGGGTCTCCTTTATCGATAAATGTCTTAGGCAAACTATGGGCACTGAATATAACTTTTACCTTCTCTGGATCATCGAATTTCTTAAGTCCCTCTGTTATCTTTTCACTAATTGCGTCAATATACTTTGGATGGTCGTACCAGCTTTCGATATAATTGACTCTGACCTCTGAACCATGAACTCCAATCTCATCCGATACACTCTTTACCTCTTTAAAGGACGAGCCTGTTGTTGCCTGAGAGTAATGAGGGAAGAGAGGAAGGACTATAACCTTATTAATCCCGTCATCCATTATTTTTTTTACCATATCCTTTATAAATGGTGGTGAGTATCTCATTCCAAAATAGACTTTGTAGCTCAGTGTAGAGTCTGGGGTCTGGAGTCTGGAGTCTGTTTTCAAAAATCTCTCTAAAGCCTCTGCCTGATTCCTTGTGATATCGAGTATGGGCGACTTTCCCCCGATCATCCGATAATATCCAGTTACCTTCTTTGAACGAAGTGTAGCGATTGTCCATGCCAGACCTCTTTGAAGGAATGATGGGACAGGGAGTTTGATTATGTCCCTGTCAGAGAAGAGTTTAAAGAGAAAAGTACGTACAGATTCTAAGGAATCTGGCCCGCCAAGATTAAGGAGCAGGACGCCTATCATGTTGAACTTTCGAACTAAATTTATGTACCGCCTCAACCATGGCGATTACGTTCTCAACAGGGGTTTCAGGAAGAATCCCATGTCCGAGGTTAAAGATATGGCCACCGGCCTCCTTTGCTTTATCAAGTATATCCTTCACCCTCTCACCAATTTTATCCGGTGGAAGGAAAAGGGCGCATGGGTCAAGATTTCCCTGCAAAGCTATATCCTTTCCAAGGCGACTTATAGCATTATCCATATCTATCCTCCAATCGAGGCTGATCACATCAGGACCTGCCTCTTTCATGAGTTCAAGAAGTCCTCCCCCACCATTTATATAAAGAATAATCGGAACCCCTTTACCCTTCACTTCTTCAATAATGGTTTTTGTATAGGGTAGTGCAAATTCTCTGTAATCGTCAGGTGCCAATATTCCAGCCCATGTATCGAAGAGCTGGATTGCCTGTGCACCTGCTTTTATCTGTGATGAAACATAAAGGGTGATTGACTTTGTGATCTTATCGAGAAGTGTATGATAGAGAGAGGGGTTTTGGTACATCATCATCTTGATGATTGTGAAGTTTCTGGAAGTGCCACCTTCCACTATATAACTTGCCAAGGTGAAAGGTGCACCAGAAAACCCGATGAGTGGAATACCTCCTTCGAGATTATTTCTGAGAATTTTTATAGTCTCCATTACGAAAGGGACTTTATCTTCGGGATCGGGTATGGATAAGGCATCAACAGAGGATTTGTCTCTGACAGGATTCTTAAGAAAAGGACCATCCTTTTCAGTAAAGGTTATATCAAGACCCATCGCCTCGGCAAGGATTAGTATATCGGAGAAAAGAATTGCTGCATCAACACCAAGCCTCTTCACAGGGGTTATTGTAACCTCTGCTGCAAGATCAGGGGTTTTACAGAGAGAAATAAAGGATACCTTTTCTCTGATTTCCCTGTACTCCTTCATATATCTTCCTGCCTGACGCATAATCCAGACAGGCGTATATGGTACCTTTTCTTTGCGGCAGGCCTTTAGAAATATATCGTTCATTAAAGCCCTTTAACTCCGACTCCTGATCCCTGACCTCTGACCCCTGTTTTCATCCTCTTTGGTATATAAGTGCAGAACGGTTCTTCTTCAAGGTAGTCCCCATAGATGGCATCTGCCCTGGCTCTGCAACCGCCGCATACACCGATATACTCGCATTCACCACACCTGCCTTTATATTTCTTAAAATTCCGCATTTCCAAAAATAATTTAGATCCTTCCCATATCTCCTTAAAACACTTATCCCTGAGATTTCCGCCTGATCTCAGGAAATAACTGCATGGTTTTACATTTCCGTCAATATCTATAAAGGCGATCGACTGCCCTGCAATACAACCCTTGGTGCCACCTGTTGAGAACTTTAGTGTCCTCCTCTCAAACTTGAATCCTTCTTCCTTCGATTTCTGGAGTATAATCCTGTAGTAATGGGGGGCACAGGTAGGTCTTACAAGGATATCCTTTTCTCCCTTCTCCATTTGGTAATGCCATTCAAGTATTTCTTCGTAATCCTCTTTGGGTATAAGTTCCGAGATTATTTCCTCTCCCCTCCCTGTAGGTACTATCATAAACATATACCAGGCGGTAGCGCCCAGACTCTTGGCGAGTCTATAGGTGTTTGCAATTTCATCCCTATTTCTCTTAGTAAAAGATGAATTTATTATAAATTCAATACCATGTTTCTTGAGAAGCCTTATACCATTAATAGTCCCATTAAAGGCACCTTCCTGTTTCCTGAAATCATCGTGGATCTCTTTTGTAGAGCCATCAAGGCTTAGAGAAATAATTCGTATCCCTGATAACTTTATCTTTTCACATACACTGTCATCTATTAATGTACCATTGGTGGCAAGGCACATCCTGAGCCCCTGTTCAGCGCCGTATTTAGCTATATCGAAGATGTCCTTTCTTAAAAGGGGCTCTCCACCAGAGAGGACGAGGACAGGCTTTGCAAAATCAGAGATATCATCTATGAGACGAAAGGACTCCTCTGTGGTAAATATCCCTTCTGGGGAATCCATATCAGAGGATGACCGGCAGTGAATGCATTTAAGGTTGCACCGCCTCGTCACCTCCCAGGCTATCCATTTAGGTACGAATTCTTTAATCATTACTTTTATTTATAACATGGATGGCGTTCGTAGGACAATCTTAAAATACAGGTCTACGACTCATAGAGATGGTTCCTCTCGAGGCGACAGACGAGGCTGTCTTCACAGGTTTCGCATTCAAACTGGAGGGTGGTATGGTCTATATAGAACCTATCCCTGAGAATGCTGTTGATGTTACCCAGGACCTCGGTGCTCTTGCTTGTCAGGATGTCTTCGATAAGGACATGCCCGCTTAAGGCATAAATACCTGATGTTATTGTCCAGAGATGGACATGGTGTATATCCTTAACCCCCTTTATCTTCCTTATCTCTCCTATTACCTCTTCGAGGTCAATCCCTTTCGGCGTAGCCTCGAGGAGAATATCGACCGATTCTTTCATTAAACTATAGGCCCCTACAATGATTACTATACCTATCAGAACGCTAAGGATAGAGTCTATAATATACCATCCAGTGAAGAGAATAATAAACCCTCCAGTCAGGACACCTATTGAGGAAAATGCATCTCCGATGATATGGAGGTAGGCTCCTCTTACATTAAGATTTTCCTTACTTGATTTTCTAAGGGAAATGGCAGCAATTATATTCACAACAAGTCCGAGAAAGGCTATACCCATCATTACAGGGGCATTGATCTCAGGTGGTTGAAGAACCCTCTGATAGGCTTTATAAAAAATATATAATGAGATCAAGATGAGAATAGTACCGTTTATAAGTGATGAGAGTATCTCAAGTCTGTAAAATCCGTAAGTTTTTTTCAAAGTAGCAGGTTTTTCCCCATACTTAATTGCGAAAAGACTAAGGGCAAGTGCAAAGATATCAGTAAGCATATGACCGGCATCACTCAGAAGTGCAAGGCTGTTGGATATTATTCCTCCTATAACCTCGGCAAACATCATAATAGATGTTATGGCAAGGGCGATAACCAGTCCTCCCTTTTCTAAAGATGGTCTATTTTGGTTTACTTCCATGTATGTTATAACGCCTCTTTTTAAGCTAAGAGTCTTCGGCGAGTATTATCTTATGTTTTACGAGAGAAATTTCCTCAATATGACCGTTCAAGACCTTTTCTTCACCGAAAAGACTCCTGAGGATTATCCTTCCACCCTCTGACCTTATCAAAGCAACACTTTCGAGAAAAAGCTCTTCTTTTTCTTCTTTTCTTATATATGCATTTGATTCGCACATATCTTATCCTCCTTTTAAAAATTATGCATTCTCAAGAAAAGACTGTCAAGGAAATTCAGTATTGCATAACTTATGGTAAGATGATATAAATATAACAAATTTTATGGAAGCAAAAAGGCGTATCCTTATCGTAGATGATGAGGCAGATCTCGTAGAGCTTGTATCATACAATCTCAAAAGGGAAGGATTTATTATCGACACTGCTTCTGATGGCGAGTCTGCCCTGAAAAAGATAAAAAGAGAGGGATATAACCTATTAGTCCTCGACCTTATGCTGCCAGGGTTACAAGGGTTAGAGCTGTGCAGGATCATAAGAAACGATCCGAAAACAGTAGGTCTTCCGATTATTATGCTTACAGCCAAAGGGGAGGAGGTTGATAAGATTCTGGGTCTTGAAATAGGTGCTGATGACTACATTACAAAGCCCTTCAGCCCGAGGGAGCTCATAGCAAGGGTCAAGGCTGTTCTTAGAAGGTCAGGGGAAAAACCTGTTATAGAAAAAATACTGAGAAAAGGAGGACTTGAGATAGACAAAGAGAGATATACCGTATCTTTAAACAGGAAATCCCTTAAGCTAAGCGCAACAGAATTTAAGCTCCTATTGTACCTCGCTGAAAGAAAGGGGAAGGTCTTCAGCCGTGAGCAACTCCTTGATGCTGTTTGGCGGGATGAGGCCTTTGTTGAACCGAGAACGGTTGATGTCCATATAAGGAGACTAAGGGCACAGATAGAAGAAGACCCTTCAACTCCGAAATATATAAAGACCATGCGTGGAATAGGCTACTATTTCGAAGGTTGAGTCGTGAAAGCAGGATTACTAAGAGATATTCTTATATCGTACATTGCAGTCTCCCCATTTTTATTGGCTGGCATAGAATACTACCTTCTCTCCTCCCTTTTAGCCACAATAATTGTGAGCCTCTTTAAGATCAGGCGTATGGAGAGAGCTATAGGAGAGGTCGCTGAATTTTCTAAATCGGTAGCCTCAGGTGAACCAAACAAAGGACTCCTCCTAGAAGAGGGAGGCAAAATAGGGGAACTTTCCAGAAATATTACTAACATGGCCGAGAGATTAACTACGAGACTCGAGGGGAGCGAAGAAGAGAAGCAAAGGATGGAATTGATACTCAGGAATATGTCTGATGGACTTATATTGATGGATATAAGAGGAAGGATTCTGATAAGCAATTATGCTGTTAAGATATTTTTTGGCATAGAGTCTGATATTGATGGAAAGCCATTAATAGAGACCATAAGAAATGCAGATCTTATCGAGCTTATAGGAAAGGTAATCGAGGGCAGTGAGACCATATCCGGAGAGATAGAAGTCACCCGCCCGAAAAGACTTTATTTGATGACTACTGCTGTACCCTTTCATTCCTCCTTTAATGAAAGGGGAGTATCGGGTGTAGTTTTAACCCTACACAATATTACAAGGCTTAAGCATCTCGAAGAGATGAGAAAAGACTTTGTGGCGAATGTCTCTCACGAGATAAAGACCCCCATAACAGCAATAAAGGGTTTTGCTGAAACCCTTCTGGAAGGTGCAATAGATGACAGAGAGAATGCAATAAGATTTCTACAGACGATTAAGGGTCATAGTGACCGACTTAATTCTCTCGTCAGTGACCTGCTTACCCTCTCAAGGATAGAACTCGGCGATATAAAGATAGAAAAGAGGGCTGTAAGGCTTGATGATGTAATGGATGCTGTCTTTTCTACCTTAAGAGAAAAGGCGAAGGAAAAGGTACTTTTCCTGAAAAAAGAGATACCAAATGATCTTCATGAAGTAATGGCTGACAGGAATCGTTTGATTCAGATACTCCTCAATCTTGTGGATAACGGGATAAAGTTTACAGAAAAAGGTGGAATCACAGTAAAAGTTCAGAGTGGTATCTCTCACTTGTCATTACGAGGCGAATCCGAAGCAATCTCAAAAGATGGGGTTCCTCGCTCTGCTCGGAATGGCAATATGGTCTGGGATTCCATAGTATTTTCAGTAGAGGATACCGGTATAGGTATACCTGAGAAACATATTCACCGTCTCGGTGAGAGGTTTTACAGGGTAGACAGGGCACGTTCGAGAGAACTCGGAGGCACAGGACTTGGGCTTGCTATAGTGAAACATCTTATAAAAGCACATGGTTGGGAAATGCAAATTGAAAGCGCACAGGGCAAGGGAACAAAGGTAAAAATAATAATTCCACCCTCAATCAAAATTTAATCTCACCTTAATATTCCTGTAACATTCCTCTGTTAAGCTCTAATCAAAACATGGAGGTGAATTATGACTACCCTTGCAATAAGCACATTCAAAGCGAAATCAGAAAAAGGATACGAGTCTATGTGCCCATACTGCAATACCACTGCTAATATCTGTATGGCTTCTATCTCATCCCTGTTAACAGATATACGGAGAAGGGAAAGTTATTGCGATAGTGAGAACTACGATAACTGCCCTATATTCTTGGCTAAAAGCTTAAGGAGGTTAAGAAGGAGGTGATAAATAAGAGTAAAGAACAAAGAAAGAAGTGAGAAGTAAGAAGTCAGAAATTAAGCAGAGAAAAAAAGGAGGTTAAAAGATGTTTAAGAAAATTGTTCTGGGCATGATTGCCATAATGATAATGGCTGCCTCAATCCCGGTAATGGCAGCTGAGAAGATTGTAAAGATTGATGGCTCAAGCACAGTCTATCCTATAACAGAGGCTGTTGCAGAGGAGTTCCAGAAGGCAAAGAGGGCATCAGTTAAAGTAACAGTGGGTATTTCTGGCACAGGCGGCGGGTTTAAGAAATTCTGCAGGGGCGAGACAGATATCTCAGATGCATCAAGGCCTATACTCAAAAAAGAGATGGATGTTTGTAAAGAGCATGGCATTGAATATGTAGAACTCCCTGTAGCTTATGACGGCCTTGCTGTAATGGTGAATCCAAAAAATACATGGGTGAAATCCATGACCGTTGCAGATCTTAAGAAGATGTGGGAACCTGCTGCTCAGGGAAAAATCACAAAGTGGAATCAGGTGAGGTCTGAATGGCCTGATGTTCCATTAAAGCTTTACGGGGCAGGTGTTGATTCAGGCACATACGACTACTTTACAGAGGCTATTGTCGGGAAGGCTAAGTCATCAAGAGGGGATTTTACATCAAGCGAGGATGACAATGTCCTTGTCCAGGGTATAGCAGGTGACAAAAATGCCCTCGGTTTCTTTGGACTGGCATATTACGAGGAGAACAGGGATAAATTAAAACTCGTTCCAGTAATTAACCCTAAGACGGGCAAAGAGGTGCTTCCGTCAGAGCAGACTGTTATGGACGGCACATATCAGCCGCTTTCAAGACCGATATTTATCTATGTAAGCAAAAAGTCATTGGATAAGTCTGAGGTGAAGGAGTTTGTGGAATTCTACCTGAAGAATGCAGCAAAACTTGTAAAACAGGTCAAATACGTCCCCCTTCCTGAGAAGGCATATAAGCTCGCAGAGGCAAGATTCTCAAAGAGAAAGATAGGAACCCTGTTTGGTGGAGAGGCAGAAGTAGGCGTCAAGATAGAGGACCTGCTTAAAAGAGAGGGCTTGTAAAAACCGATTCAAATTAAACATAAGGGCGTGTGATTACACGCCCTTTTTTCATGCCATATAATGCAAATCCAGCTTTTTAACAAAACTGTAATATTATTGTAACATTGTTGTAACAAAAGAATTTTATAATAAGGCGTTCAAAGTAGAGATTGCTTCGGGACTCCGTCCCTCGCAATGACAGATATGGAGTTTGTCATTCCGAGCGAAGCCCTGAACCAAATGGTACAGGGCGAAGCGAGGAATCTCGTTTTTGAAAACTAAGCTATGAGAAAAAAAATCAGACTTAAAGAGTTTTTTATAGAGGCGGTTTTGTTCTTAAGTGCTGCCTCCTCCATATTCATCACTTTGAGCATTGTAATTATCTTATTCTATGAGTCCTATGGGTTCTTTAAAAAAATCCCGATTATAGAATTCTTAACAGGAACTCAGTGGACGCCACTTTTTGCAGAGCCCAGGTTCGGTGTACTCCCACTCGTGACAGGGACTCTCCTGACAACTTCAATTGCACTGTCAGTTGCATTACCACTTGGTTTGATTGCTGCAATATACTTAAGCGAATATGCGCCTCATAAGGTAAGAGAAACGGTGAAGCCGGTACTTGAGCTCTTAGCAGCGGTCCCGACGGTTGTCTATGGTTATTTTGCACTTCTATTTCTGACCCCGATCCTCCAGAAGTTCATACCTGACCTTTCGGGCTTTAATGCCTTAAGCCCCGGTATAATAATGGGTATAATGATAATACCCTATGTGAGCTCTGTGAGTGAGGATGCCATGAGGGCAGTTCCGATGCATATAAAGGAAGGTTCTTATGCGATGGGCGCTACAAGGCTGCAGACAGCATTCAAGGTTATTATACCGGCTGCATTTTCAGGGATAGCAGCAGCTTTTATCATCGGCATATCGAGGGCGATAGGAGAGACCATGGTAGTCGCAATCGCAGCAGGAATGATGCCGAATTTTACCTTCAATCCCTTAGAGCCTGTCCAGACATTCACTTCCTATATAGTTATGGTGAGCCTCGGTGACGTCCCCCATGGGACACTGGAATATAAAACGATATTTGCAGCAGGAATCGCCTTATTCTTTATGACCCTGTTTTTTAATATCCTGGGATTCTTCTTGAGGGCGAAGATAAGGGAGAGATACTAAAAATGCAAAATGCAAAATTCAAAATGAAAAATTATGAAAGATATTAAAAGGCGAATAGCCATTTCAAAATACTGGGATTACACCTTCGCAACCATTGGACTACTTTCGTCCTTTGTAGGCCTTGCACTGCTGCTTACGCTTTTTTTAGATCTGTTCATTGACGGATTCCCGAGGTTGAGTTACAAGTTCTTCACATCCTTTCCTTCAAGGTTTCCTGAAAATGCAGGGATACTCTCCGCGTGGGTGGGTACGGTTCTCGTAATGATTGTCACAGCACTGGCAGCGATACCCTTAGGGGTTGCAGCAGGTATATACCTTGAGGAATATGCAGGGAAAAACTTGTTTACCAATATTATCGAGATCAATATAGCGAATCTTGCAGGTATACCTTCTATTATTTATGGACTTCTTGCGCTTGGGTTATTTGTATACTTCTTTAAATTCGGTGAGAGTATTCTTACAGGCGGGCTAGCCCTCACCCTGCTAATATTACCCGTGGTTATAATGGCAACGAGAGAAGCCATAAGGGCAATCCCGAATTCAATAAGGGAGGCATCTTATGCACTGGGTGCGACAAAATGGCAGACCGTAAGATGGCATATACTCCCTTATTCCACAGGTGGGATTCTTACCGGGATAATCATCGGTCTTTCAAGGGCCATTGGAGAGACAGCTCCATTGATAACTGTCGGTGCATTGACATTTATAGCGTTTCTCCCTACATCGCCTCTGTCTTCGGATTTCCCATTTATATCATTTAGGTGGCTACTTGACCCCTTCACTGTCATGCCCATTCAGCTCTTCAACTGGGTATCGAGGCCGCAAAAAGGTTTTCATATGAACGCTGCAGCAGCAGGCATAGTACTTATGGTAATGACTCTGGTTATGAACGGCATAGCAATTTATATCAGATACAGGTTCAGGAAGAAGATAAAATGGTAAGTCAATCAGTGAAGAGTGAAGAGCAGTTAGTAGTAAAAATAAATATTCGTTGGAATACTATTCACTAACAACTATTCACTGTTCACTAAATAAATGAGCGAAATGTCTATAGCTATTTCGGAAAAGTTAAAATCTGAGGTCAAAAACCTCAACTTCTATTATGGCGCTGTCCAGGCACTGAAAAATATCAGTCTCCCAATAGAAAGGAGAAAGGTAACAGCCCTAATAGGTCCTTCAGGCTGTGGGAAGACAACATTCCTTAGATGCTTTAACCGGATGCATGATTTATATCCCGGCAATAGATATGAGGGAGAAATAATCCTCTATCCAGATAATATAAATATCATTTCTACTGAGATAGACCCGATAGAGATAAGGATGCAGATAAGTATGGTATTCCAGAAGCCAAATCCCTTTCCGAAATCGATATACGAAAATGTGGCCTACGGACTCAGGGTAAGAGGGATAAATAATAAGCAGATACTAAATGAAAGGGTAGAAAAATCGTTGAGAGGTGCGGCCCTCTGGGAGGAGGTAAAAGACAGGCTACACGATCTTGCATTTGAACTCTCCGGTGGTCAACAGCAGAGGCTCTGTATAGCAAGGGCTCTTGCTACAGATCCAAGAATCCTCCTTTTTGATGAACCAACTTCAGCCCTTGATCCAACAGCAACCTCAAAAATAGAAGAACTGATAATAGAATTAAAGAATGAGGTAACAATAATAATAGTAACGCATAACATGCAGCAGGCAGCAAGAGTATCAGACTCTACAGCCTTTATGTATCTGGGAGAGATCATTGAGTTTGATAGAACAGAAAAGATTTTCACTGCACCTACCAAAAAATTAACTGAGGAGTATATTACAGGAAGATTTGGATAGGGAAGAATAATCTGATATAATGAGGATCATACCAAGGGGTTTTATATGACAGTATTCGAAAAAGAGCTTGGAGAACTTAAGGAAAAGATTTTAAGAATGGGTGCCGTGGTTGAAGCAGCCATAAGGGATGCAGTTGCATCTCTTGTTGAAAGGGACTCAGATCTTGCGAGGAAGGTTATAGAGAACGACCATAAAATAAATGCCCTTGATGTAGAAATAGACGAGGAATGTATAAGGCTTATTGCGATCAGACAGCCCAGGGCAAGAGACCTGAGGTTTATAACTACAGCAATGAAGATAACCACAGACCTTGAAAGGATGGGAGACCTTGCTGAGGACATCGCCGAGAGGGCGATTGAACTGAACGAAGAGCCAATCCTTAAACCTTACATTGATATTCCGAGAATGACAGAGATTGCGAGGGGAATGGTGAGGGATGCACTCGATGCCCTTGTAAAGGGCGATACGGAACTCGCAATGGATGTGATAAAGAGGGATGACGAGGTTGATATGCTTAATGTACAGGTCTTTAATGAGTTACTCTTCTTCATGATCCAGGACCCTTCTACAGTATCGAGGGCAACAAGGATTACCTACGTCTCTAAATATATTGAGCGAATAGCAGACCATGCCACGAATGTAGCCGAAATGGTTATATATAATATCGAAGGAAAGATGATAAGACACCTCACACCTTCCCAAAAACAGTAAAGAAATCTCTGTCTATGAAACTATCACCACTTTAATTATCGTCATTCCAAATCAGGCGGAATGAAAGATGGAATTTAGTATCCTGTGAAATGAAAATAAGAGAGGGCCTGATTTAACAAATTCTTAAGGACCAAACTGCTTCTCAAACTCCTTCAGGAATATCTTTACTGTCTGGTCATCGAAGATACAGATATTTATTTCATTAAGAGGGGTATCGGGTTTATTTCTTAAGAATTCTGCTGTTTCTCCGATAAGGATTTCGGCGCAACGCTCTTTAGGAAAACCGAATATACCGGCGCTTATAGCGGGTAATGCGATACTCCTGAGATTCTTTTCAGAGGCAACTTCAAGGCTACTAAGGACTGCGTTCTTAAGCTTATTATCTTCATCTCCCTCACCCCATCTTGGGCCTACTGTATGAATTACAAACCTTGCTTGGAGACTGCCTGCTGTAGTTATTGCTGCCTTTCCGACAGGCACATAGCCTATCTTATTACTCTCATCCTGTATTATCTGACCACCTTTTCTTACTATTGCCCCTGCAACACCTCCTCCATGCTGGAGATGTGAATTTGCAGCATTCACGATGGCATCGGTATTTTGATCAGTAATATCACCCTGAACAAGCCTGATGTGTTTTCCATCCTCTGTCCTGTATTCATAATGGATTTTCATATCAGATTCCTCCTCGATAAAGAGAATTATACCGAATTATACTACAGAAATTGGTCTGAGATATAGAGAAAGAGAATCTCGAATCAGGTACGATCTCAAGGTTTGCGATCTTAGGCAAAAGGTGGTCAGACTGGTTTATTATAGAAAAGTGATACCTATGTCCCCAGAATATTTTGTTACCTATGTCTCCGTTCGGTCATCAGTTCGGCCAATTTCTGAAAGCAGTTCGAGTTGAACCTCCTGGATCTGGACTAGTCGTTCCCACTGATGGGACAGGAGGTGATCTATCTTCTCGTTAAGATGCCTAATCTCCAGCTCGGCTTTGAGATTCACTTGGTAGTCATGCTGTGAGCGAAGGCGATCCTTCGCCTCTTGACGATTCTGGCTCATCATGATGATGGGCGCCTGGATCGCAGCAAGACAGGAAAGCAATAGGTTCAAGAGGATGAAAGGATACGGATCGACGGGGCGCAAGAATAGAACGACCGAGTTCATCGCGATCCAGAAAGCAATGAAACCGCCGAAAAAGATGAGAAATGCCCAACTACCACCAAACGTCGCGACTCGATCTGCCAATCTCTCGCCTATAGTCCACTCTTTCTCGAACTCGGCATCGACGTTCGTCGAAAGGAGTTCGTGTTCTCGAAGGCTTTTCAGAACCTCCTGCTCGAGGTGGGTCAACTCTCCTTTTTCAGACTCGAGCAGTGAATGAACGTACTCAGCCCGATATCGTGCCAAGTCGGCCCGGCATATGTAGTTCTCGGCTGACCAATCGGGATGATCACGAAGAATGGCTTGGACAACGGGTTTGCTGACGAAAGCACCGGCAGTAACGTCATGAGTGGCGAAGGTCTTCCCGCAGATTGTGCACGTTCGACTATGATTCTGTTTCTCGCCCATACCAGCCTCTTTGTTTGGCATCATTTCTTCAAATCCTTCTCATCAATATGAAATTTATGAAGCATCCGATGAGCAATCGGTGAGAGAACTATTCCCATTACGGCAATAAAAATTAGTCCGCTGAAGAGAGCATATCCTGAAGCAAACAATTTTGCAGCATTTGTCTGTAGTAGATTTATTGGCCCCATTCCTCCAAGAATCATCGAGGCATTTAAAAGAGCATCAACCCAATCTAATCCAGCTATCCAGTGATACCCAGCAACCCCAACGAATAGAGCAACCAAAATCAAGACGCCAGCTATTGCAATAGATGCTGCTAAACGTTTTACAAGTACGGATACAGGAGCCAGCTTTTCATGTTTTCTCTCAAACATATCAGTTTCAAATCAATGATGCCTAACGCTAAAACTCACAGGTGGCGGAACGCCATCCTGTGGAGTGCTTTGCTAGGCAAGAAATATTTATGCATATATCAGTTTGTTGCCTTTTGGTTCGGGGATCGTATCGCCGAATTCCTTTGCTGTATCTATCCACAATTGAATCGCTTCTTTAGCATTTTTTAAAGCATCTTCTGGAGTAATCCCATGTGTCATACACCCGGGAAGTTCAGGCACTTCTGATATAAAAGCCTCGTCTTCACTGCTCCAGTAAATTATAATCTCATATTTGTACATTAATTTTTCCTCCAAGTTTATATTTTAGAATAACATTTCTTACCTGTTTCACTTGATATGGTTTTGCCTTATCCTCGTCACGCTGTAAATTAATCTTTTCAACTACCCCTTCTTTTCGAAAGATATGATGGCTACCTCTTATCCGTTCTTCAAAGCCTAAGTTTTTCAGCAAGTCGCATAAGTCTTCGAAATGAAGATTTGAATCTGAGGTTCCACTAAGAATTTTAAGCAAGAGTTTCTCATGTTTGCCCATTGATTCATTTTACCAGAAAATAGGAGTCTTTCAAGTGCTTATTTTTATATGCCTAACAATATTTTTTATGCTGATTAGACAATTAACAAAATTATATAAGGCAGAAGGCGGACTGTCAAGCAGTAAAAATTGTAGAAATAGTCCAAATAAATCGCTATAATAATGTAGAACAAAATACCTTCGCTCCTTAAAACGGTGTAGAAAGCTGATCTATGGTTTCAATAGCAAGAAAGAACCTTTTCCACGATAGGATAAGATTCATCATCACCCTGATAGGAGTAACCTTCTCGGTAGTTCTTATCTTTGCACAGGTAGGGGTATACCTGGGTTTTATGAGAAATGCCTCTATGATAATAGATAAGTCAGGAGTTGATATATGGATTACTTCCCGGGATACACCTAATTTCGAATGGGCGAGGTCGTTTCCTGAGAGAAAGATAAATACTGTAAGGGGTACAGAAGGTGTGGAGTTTGCTGAGAAACTGATATTTGCCTGGGGGATGATGAAACTCGAAGACGGAGGGACAGAACAGATAGAGATTATAGGATATAACCCTAATTCTGGTATAGGTGCACCGTGGAAGATGAAAAAAGGTAACATTAAAGATGTAAAAGGTGGGATGTATATCATAGTTGATGAGTCTGCAGAGAAAAGGCTCGGAAGATTAGAAATTGGATATGAAAGGGAGATTATGGATAAAAGGGTCAAGGTGATTGGTATTGCTGAAGGGGTTAGGTCTATTACTACAGCACCCTTTGTTTTTGCATCCTTCGAAACTGCCAGGGAACTTGCATCGTATATAGGGAGGGACAGTATTACCTACATACTTGTAAAGGTCAAACAGTGATACATACCTGAAGAGGTTTTTAAGAAACTGAGGCAGAGGATCCCAGAGCTAAGTGTTTATACAAGTCAGGATTTTAGCTTCAGGACAAGAAGGTACTGGACTATTGAGACAGGAATGGGTATGGGATTTCTGATTACTGCACTCCTTGGCTTTGCAATTGGTATGGTGATAGTAGGACAGACAATTTATACTTCTACCATTGAGCATCTGAGGGAATACGGAACACTTAAGGCAATGGGAGCGAGAAATAGCTTTATATACAGAATCATCTTCGAACAGGCACTGATAAATGCCTTCCTTGGGTATATAGTAGGTCTGATAGCCCTGAAGTTTCTTATTAAGGGTTATGAAAAGACAGGTCTTGATATGGTGGTTACCCCACTACTTGCTGTATTTGTTCTTGTGATTACAGTTATGATGTGTATATTTGCATCGTTCATATCAATAAGGAAGGCAACAAAGATAGATCCTGTAATGGTATTCAGGGCCTAAAAAGAGATGTCACCCTGAACTTGTTTCAGGGTCTCAATATGTAAAAATAATAGATGCTGAACCAAGTTCAGCCTACCATATACATGCAGATTATAGAAGTAAAGAACCTCTGGAAAATATATAGAGAGGGAAGGGTTACTGTAGAGGCAATAAAAGATGTATCACTATCGGTAAGGAAAGGTGAAATGGTCGCAATAATGGGACCATCAGGAAGTGGGAAGACAACACTACTAAGTATGATGGGATGCATACTTAAGCCCACAGAGGGGGATATAATAATAAAAGACCTGAAGCTTAATGGTCTTGACGAAGAAAATCTTCCTGAAATAAGGAGCAGATATATAGGGTTTATCTTTCAGGCATTTAATCTCTTTCATTCTCTAACGGCATCAGAAAATGTTGAGGTTGCATTAAACCTGAAAGGGATAGAAGGAAAAGAAGCGGAGAAGGAATCGAGGAAACTACTCGAGAAGGTAGGTCTCAGAGAAAGAGAAGAATTTCTACCGAGGGATATGAGTGGGGGTGAGAAACAGAGGGTAGCGATAGCACGGGCATTAGCAGGAAATCCACCTCTTATCCTTGCAGATGAACCCACAGGAAACCTCGATTCAAAGACAGGTTTTGATGTAATAAAAATTCTAAAGGAATCGACTATAAAAGAGGGTACCTCTGTTGTTATTGTAACACATGATGTGAGAATAAAAGAGATAGTTGACAGGGTCTTATATCTTGAAGACGGGAAGATAGTGGGAGAGGGGTAAATTTAGAGTTTAGAGTTATGAGAATTAAATGGGTCATATATTTATTGATTATAGCAGGTGTTACCGGGATCATCCTATATATTTATATTCCAGAGAAAAAGGCTACAGACTCAGAGCCTTCGAAGCTTGAGAACCCGAAACAGATTGTAGCCGCCACAGGAAAGGTAGAGGGCTGGATAGAATCAGAGATAGGTTCAAAAATACAGGGAAGGATCTCAGAAATAAAAGTTAAAGAGGGAGACTATGTGAGAAAGGGTGACCCATTGGTTATTTTAGATAAAGGTGATCTCGAGGCAAAAAAGGAAGAGGCGAAGGTAGATCTAAGACAGGCAATTCTGGATTTAGATAAATACAGGAATCTTTATAAGGATGGTGTTATATCAAAGAGGGACCTCGAAGTGGTAGAGACGCGCCATGAGAAGGTGCTATCGATAATAAACCAGGTTGATTCTGCGCTGGAAGATATGATTATAAGGGCGCCCTTTTCTGGAAGGATTGTAAAAAAGTATAAAGAGATCGGAGAAACTGTAGGAAGCCTTACATCACCAGAATATATCGTGAAAATAGCCGATGTGAGCAGGGTGAAGGTGAGGGCTGAGGTAGAGGAATCTGATATGGGAAAGGTAGTAATAGGCCAGAAGGCGTTGATCAAAGCTGATGCCTATCCAGGAGTTGAGTTTATGGGAGAGGTGGTCAAGGTTGGATACTCTGTAGGTAAAAAAAGGCTCAGAGCTGATGATCCGAGAGAACGTATAGATACAAAGGTAATAGAAACCGAAATAGAACTTAAAGATATAAAAAAGATTAAAGATAAGATTAAGATAGGAATGACTGTTGAGGTTAAGATTGAGATAAATGGAAGGAATGACCGTTTTTGATTATTACCTGTAAATACCCTGTTGACAGGCGGGACGCCTGTCCTACTTTCATATGTTTCATTCTACTCATACCTCAGCGCCTCAATAGGATTAAGAAGGGACGCCTTGTGTGCAGGATAAATGCCAAAGAAGATACCTACCAGTCCCGAAAAACCAAATGCGAGAATGATTGAAAGGGGTAAAATTATAGTTGGCCATCCTGCAAGAATGGACAACACATTAGAACCTGCTATACCGATAATAATGCCAGTTATGCCGCCTATCAGAGATAAGGTGAGTGCTTCAATGATAAACTGAAGCCTTATATCCCATGTCTTTGCGCCCACAGCCATCCTTATACCTATTTCCCTTGTCCTCTCTGTAACAGAGACGAGCATTATGTTCATAATCCCTATGCCTCCTACGAGAAGGGATACTGATGCAATTGCCCCTAACAATATTGTCATCACCCTTGTAGACTGTTCTTGTGCCTGCATCATCTGCGTGAGATTCCGCACCGTGAAATCGTTCTCCTGTTTTGATCCGATACGATGCCTCTGTCTGAGCAATTCTGTTATCTGTTTTTCAGCAGCAGATAAGTCCTCTGTGCTTCTTGCCTTCACCATGATTATCCTTACCATGCCGGGAAATGCTGTCCCGATCAGCTTTTTCTGTGCTGTCGTAATAGGTACATATATTACATCATCTTGATCCTGTCCTGTAGGGGATTGTCCCTTTATTGAAAGAATACCGATAACAGTAAAGGGCACCTTTTTTATCCTTACTATCTTGCCAATGGGGTCAATATCACCAAAGAGGTTTTCAACAACGCTTTGACCCAACATACAGACCTTTGTAGCACTCTTTATATCCTGTTCTGTGAATGATCTACCCGAGGCAAGGTGCCAGTCCCTAACATTTAATATATCAGAGGTTGTCCCCCTTACACCCGTTGCCCAGTTTTGGTTGCCGTAAACGACCTGTGTAACTTCGCTCAAATCAGGAGCAACATAGGATACAGAAGTGCTTTCCCTCTTTATCGCCTCTGCATCTCCCATGCTGAGGGTGGGTTGCGTTCCCATGCCCATTCTAACTCCACCTGCTGTTGTAGCTCCGGGAAGTATTATTATAAGATTGCTTCCCATACTGGAAATCTGTTCAGAAATCCTCTGACTGGCGCCTGTGCCAACGGCAAGCATTGTAATGACAGCGCCGACTCCTATAATTATTCCGAGCATTGTGAGGGCTGAACGCATCTTATTAACCCTCAATGCCCTGAGGGCTATCTTAATCGTTGAAGGAATGTTGATCATTTTATAGTCCTTTCATCACTCACAATGGTGCCATCCAGGAATCTTATTATCCGCTGGCTGTATGCAGCAATATCAGCCTCATGAGTTACTATTATTACAGTGATTTCTGATTCACTGTTTAATCTAACAAAAAGTTCCATTATCTCGGCGCTTGTCCTTGTGTCAAGATTACCTGTTGGTTCGTCTGCAAGAATGATAGGTGCATCATTCACAATAGCCCTTGCTATGGCAACCCTCTGTTGTTGACCACCTGAAAGCTGACTCGGTAGATGATGCATCCTGTCCTCAATTCCTACCATTCTTAAAGCTGATATTGCCTTCTCATTTCTTTCATTTGCAGGGAGCCCATTGTAAAGCATAGGGAGCGCCACATTTTCGATAGCGGATGTCCTTGGAAGTAAATTAAATGTCTGGAATACAAAACCTATCTTTTTGTTCCTTATCTCTGCAAGTTCATCTCTGCTCAATTTACTCACATCCATACCCTCAAGGAGGTATTGCCCATTGGTTGGCTTATCGAGACAGCCGAGGATATTCATAAATGTGGATTTACCAGAACCTGATTGCCCCATTATGGCAACAAATTCCCCCTTTTCTATAACTGCAGATACTCCTTTTAAGGCATTCACTTCAACATCACCCATAATGTATACCTTTCTTATCTCGTTTGCCTTTATGAGTGTCATATCAGAACATCCTTGGCCCAGAACTGCGAGGTTTATCTTTTGCCTTTTCTAGGGATTCAACAATTAATTCCTGTCCTTCCTTTATCTCTCCAGAGACGAGTTCTGTATAACTCTCATCGCTTATACCGGTAGAAACTTTTATACGTTTCGGTTTTCCCTTTTCAATTATCCAGATACTATGGCCTTTATCAGGAGGTTTACTTTTTTCAGAGAGCTTGAAACGCAAAGCAGTATTTGGTATCTTTAGAACATTATTTTTAAGCTCTATGATTATGGAGACATTTGCTGTCATTCCGGGTTTAAGCTTGAGGTCTTGATTATCCACCTTTATCACCACATCGTATGTAACAACATTCTGGACTACTATGGGGGCACTTCTTATCTGCAATACGCTACCTTTAAAAGTGACCTCAGGGTAGGCATCAACAGAAAATTCAACAGCCTGGCCGACCTTAGCCTTTCCTATATCCGCTTCGCTCACATTTGTATCAATCTGCATCTTTGTGAGGTCCTGGGCAATGGTGAAGAGGGTTGGGGTCTGAAAGCTGGCAGCAACAGTCTGTCCCACATCAATATTTCTTGATATAACAATCCCGTCTACTGGAGATATTATTTTCGTATTTTTGTAGTTTATTTCTGCATATCTTAAAGCAGCGACTGCTTGTGCTAATTGGGCCTTTGCAGTACTCAATTGTGCCTTTGTTGTCTCAAAATTTGTCTCCGATGTATCCAGATCACTCCTTGCAATAAGGTTTTTTGAGAATAGTTCCTTATTTCTGTCCATTGATCTTTTTACGTCAAAAAGTGTTGCTTCTGCCTTATCTACATTCGCTTTAGCTGAAAGGAGGTTGGCTCTTGCCTGATCCACCTGTGCCTCAAATGTGGCAGGATCTATCTGGGCTATCAACTGTCCCTTCTTAACAGAGGAGTTGAAATCTACATAGATATTTTTTATCGTTCCTGAAACCTGTGTGCCAACAAGGACCGTAGTTACTGCATTTACTGTGCCTGTAGCGGATGCAGTAGCTACTATATCTCCCTTCGTGACCTTTTCTGTCCTGAATTTAGACTTTTTCTCCTTACCACCGAGACCAATAAGTATGGCTATTCCTGCAACTATTATAAAAGATGTAACAATCAATATTCCTTTTGTCTTTTCTATATGCACTTTTCACTCCTCATTTTTTACTCTCAATACTCCAATTGCCTTTTCAAGACTCGCCTGCGCAACCTTATGATCATAGAGGGCCTGGATATAGGATGTCTTTGCATTGCTGTAGGCAACAAGCGCATCTGTAACCTCTATGGGATTCCCAACTCCTGCTGCATATCTTCCCTTTGCAAGTTCAAGGTTTTCTTCTGCCTGTTTTACGGTTATTTCAGCAGCGGAAATCCTATCTTTTGCCTCCTGCGAATTCAGAAATGCCTTCTGCACCTCGAGAAATATATCTTGTCTTAATGACTCCTCATTTGCCTGTAATGTCTTCAGGTTTTCTTTTGCTTCCTCCACTTGGTATTTTGTTAAAAAACCACTGAATATAGGAAATGAAATTGTTGCACCCAATGTCCAGCCCTTCTCAAGAGGAAATTTTTCACCAGTCCAGCCATACTCTGCATTTCCTGATAAGGTTGGATAGTATCCCTTTTTTGCAACTTCTATAGATGATTTAGCTGCATTTTTCTTAGCTATTAATGATTTTAGGTCAGGCCTATTTTCGTAAGCGTTTCTAAAAGCATCCTCGAAAGTTATACCATATTCACTGAAAGAGAGATTATCCTCAATTTTATAGACAGGCGCATAAGGAACGCCCAATGCATTGTTCAGACTTGCCTTAGCTATCCTTAGTGCGTTTTCTGCTTTTATCATGTTTAATTTAGCATTGCTTAAATCCACTTCTGCCTTTGTTACATCGATTTTCGGCTTAATACCGACCTCATAAAAACCCTTTGCCAGTTCAAGATGATGCGTAAACTGTTTAACAGCCTCAATAGCCACATCCCTGTCCCTCCCTGCCTTCAACAAGGTATAGTAAGCCTGTGTAACATTGAAGATTATATTTTTCCTCACATTGTCAAGATCTGAAAAGGATGAATCAAGATTGAATTTATGTACGTCTACTTGGGCTGTGGTCTTTCCAAAATCATAGATGTTCTGTTTTAAAGTAACAATACCTGAATATTCATCAAGGGCATGTTCTGTGTTTCCTGATGAAGAAGAATATTTTCTGTAGTCTGAAGAGAGATCTAATTGTGGATAATAATCAGCTTTTGACTGTCCAACCCTGCTTTTGCTTGAATTAACTGTACTTATAGCAGCAGTTATATCAGGATGCATTTTTAGAGATATTTGTATACATTGTTTCAGAGTAAGGGTTTCACCATGTTTTATAATATCTTCAGCAGAAGATATAAATGGGAAGATAATTAACAGTAATGTTGATAAAAAAACTTTGTTCATATATTCCTCTTTTATTCTTAGACCGTTGGAATAGAAAAAGGTTTAAACCTCTGTAATTATTCCTGCTCGCACAGTGCGTTATAAGGAGATACTGATATAAGTAAAAGTCTATAATTTTCTGGTTATTATAGTATTTGCAGGATGAAGAGTCAATAAGATGTAAAAGTCAAGTTCAATAAAAGGTTGTTTCTTGAATATCTATAATAATTCCAGAAATTAATATGAGCATTTTATTTAGTATTTTATGATGAAGAAGTTTATAGATTGTGTTAAAATGTGCCATCTTTTTATGAATAAGATCAAGGTACAAAGTTTAAAGTCAAAAGTTATATTGATAGGAATATTAGTTCTTATTTCTATCTCAGGATATTATCTATTTATAAGAAATCTGAATCCTGTTTCTGTGAAGGCTATATCATTGAAAAGAGGAGATCTTAAGGTTACTGTTACTGCTACGTCGTCAGGGACTATCAAGGCAGAAGATGAAGAGAAGATAAGTGCCCAGAAGACAGGGAGAATCATAAAATTAAATTTTGAAGAAGGTGATTCAATAAAGAAGCGCGATATGATAGCTGAACTTGATAGTCGCGAAGCAGGTGTATATGTCCACCAGATAGAGGCAGTCTTCAGATCAACTGAGGCAAGGGTTACTCATGCAAAGGCTAATCTTGATGATGCCGAGAGGACTCTGAAAAGGATGAAAGCCCTTTATAAAGATGGATTAATATCTGCTGAGGCACTCGATAGCGCACAGAAGAACTACGACGTAAATCTGTCCCTTTATGAGAGTTCACTCGCAAACCTTAAGGAGATGAAGGCTTCTCTTGACACAGCGAGAATACAATTTGAATACTCCTTCATAAAGGCGACTATGACAGGTATTATATCTCAAAGACCTGTAGTGCTTGGTGAAACAGTCAGTATAGGTTCACATATAGCTACCATTATAAAACCTGATAGAATTTATGTTAAGGCAACAATTGATGAGGTGGACGCAGGACGTGTTTCAGTAGGCCAGCAAGTAACAATCACGATAGACGCTTTTCCTGGAAAGGTTTTTAATGGAAAGGTGACAAGGGTTTCCCCTATTGTTTTAGGTGTAAAACAGGAGACAAGGACCTTTGAAGTGAGGGTAGGTTTCGATGTAGAGGAAAAGGGTATAAAGCCCGGGATGTCTGCAGATATAGAGATAATAACTGATACATTGAAAGGGGTACTCTATTTGCCAGCCCATACTGTTGTTGAAAGAAAGGGGAAAAAGATGGTTTATATTGCAGAGGGTAAAAAGGCGAGGCTGGTTCCTGTGGAGATTGGATTAAGTACATGGAATTATATTGAGGTTAAGAAAGGGATTAAAGAGGGTGATAAGATCATAATGAACCCTGATGCCCCTGGGCTTAAGGATGAAGTAAGAATAAAAATAGAAGATAAAGAATAAGGATGATAGAGGTCAGAGATATCAGGAAGACTTATAATATAGGTAAGATCGATCTCGAAGTCCTGAAAGGGATAAGCCTTGATGTGAAGGAGAAGGAGTTCCTTGCGATTATGGGCCCTTCTGGCTCAGGTAAATCAACTCTTTTGAATATTATAGGCTGTCTGGACAGGCCTACTTCAGGGATATATAAGCTTGAAGGTGTAGATGTTACTGAGAGGAGTGATGACGAACTTGCTGAAATAAGAAACAAGAGGGTGGGTTTTATATTCCAGACATTTAATCTCCTTCCGAGATTTTCTACCTTAAAGAATGTAGAATTACCTATGATTTATAGTGACATCCCCTCAGCAGAAAGAAAGAGGAGAGCTATGGAAATGCTGGAGGCAGTAGGACTTTTTGAGAGGGCATCGCATAGGCCGAACGAACTCTCAGGAGGAGAACAACAAAGGGTTGCTATAGCGAGGGCACTTGTTAATGACCCAGCCATAATCCTTGCAGATGAGCCCACAGGTAATCTCGATAGTGTTTCTGGGAATGAGTTAATTTCGATCTTCGGAAGGCTTAATGAAAAGGGTAGAACGATTATAATTGTGACACATAATAGAGACATAGCACTCCATACAAAAAGGATAA
>JACRGW010000153.1 GCA_016212195.1 Nitrospirota bacterium | reverse complement strand
AGGCCCCATGAAACATCCCTGCCCATCCCTGTTATGCCAAGTCCGTAACTGAACTGTTTGAGGTAATAGATAAAGCCTATTCCTGTAATAGCAAGTAAAAAGAATATCCATATCCAGTATCTTCTACTTCCTGTTAGCGACTTTTCAAGCATGATATATTCCCCTATATTATGTAATAAACACCCGGCCCTGTCCCGAGTTCAGACTTACGCCTGATGGTGTAATGTGAGCTGAGTACCTTCCTCACATCTGAATTCGGGTCTTCGAGGTCACCAAAGATCAGACCTCTCTTGGATTCCTCAACACAGGCAGGCATGAGACCCCCTGCAAGCCGTTCCTCACAGAAATTACATTTTTCTACAACACCCTTTGTCCTTGTAGGGAATTTCGTATTAAGCTCTTTAATGAAAGGCCTCGGGTCTCTCCAGTTAAAGCTCCTTGCCCCGAAAGGACAGGCAGCCATGCAGAACCTGCATCCGATACAGCGATGCATATCCATCATCACAATACCGTCGTTTCTCTTAAATGTTGCCTTTGTTGGGCAGACTCTCACGCAGGGTGGATTATCACAGTGGTTACAGAGAAGAAGAAAGGGGATCTGCTTTAAATTCTCAGGCATATATTTATGTTCCTGGCCCGGGAAGGCGTGTTCAAATGTATCTGTCCATATCCATTTAATCTCATCCTTTGGATTACCGATATCAGGTACATTATGTGCACGGTGGCAGGCATCTATTATCTTTTTATAATCATCCTCCTTCTTAAACTTCCTGATATCAACTACCATTGCCCATCTCTTTGCTGTGAGTGGCTTTACTTCTAAAGGAAGAATTTCCTGCGCCTCAAGTTTGGAGTCCCTGAAAAGTTCTAAGGCTGATATACCTCCGGCTGTCGCAATAGTGGTAACTGCGGTCAACTTTAAGAATTTTCTCCTATTCATGCTCATACCTAATTCTCCTTCGGTGGTATATGACAATCCCAGCAGTAAGGCTTTACTGCCACATATTTATGGCATTCATCACAGAACTTCTTCTTATTCGAATGGCATTTCATACATGTACCCTGGAGACTCATGTTATACACTTCTCCACCTAAACCGATATAAACCTTATTACCTTCACGGACGACAGAATCCCTCCAATCATTGAGGAGTGTCATATGTTCTGCCTTCATGAACTCCTTAGGCTCTACACATTGTTTCTTCTCCATCTTCTGAATCTCCGGGGTATCGAGTTTGGGGTCAGGTCTGGCTGTTGCTTTACCCATATTGAACAGGAAAGGGGATGTGGCTACCGAGAGGAATATAACGATCCCTATGAATATCTTACCTCCGTCGTATATCTTCATTCTTCTTTACTCTCCTTGCCTAAAAGGGGTTCATTGCGAAGGTCGACTGTCCTTTCTTTCTCCCCTTTCATAACAAGGGCGTTTCCGACAAGCTCGTGCACACCTGTTACAAGTACGCCCGGCACCCAGTAATCCATAAGCGGAGGAAGCGCTGCCCTGTCAATCGCACAGATATTGGCGAGCATATTCACATCGTGTTTCTCTTTAACATATTTCACAGCATTTGCCCTCGGGAATCCTCCCCTCATCCTTAATTCCATATTCTCACCTGCATTAAGACCCGAACCGCTACCGCAGCAGAAGGTCTTTTCCCTTATTGTATCCTCAGGCATTTCATAAAAATGATTGCAGACACTTCTTATAATAAACCTCGGCTCTTCGAAGATACCCATTCCCCTTGAGGTGTTACAGGAGTCATGAAATGTCACTTTGAGGTGGTCATTACGACTGGGATCGAGTTTGAGTATTCCGTTTCTGATAAGGTCAGCAGAGAATTCGGCAATATGGACAAGCTTTGAGGATTTTGTGTTCTCGAATTTTGTTCCAGTTATCGGTGAAACAGGTTCCTCGAGGAAATCCGCAGGGCCATGCCATGTATCGAGGTACTGGTTAAGTACCCTCCACATGTGGCCACATTCTCCTCCGAGGATCCATTTTACTCCGAGCCTCTTGGCTTCTGCATATATCTTGTAGTGCAGCCTCTTTGCCATCTCATTCGATGTAAAAAAGCCGAAATTCCCACCTTCAGAAGCGTAGGTGCTCCAGGTATAGTCAAGTCCGAGTTCATGGAATAGCATGAGATAGCCCATACAGGTATATGTGCCGGGGTCAGCAAAGGTGTCGCCGGATGGTGTGACAAAGAGTATCGCAGCTCCCTTCCTGTTGAAGGATGGTTCTATCTTTATGCCTGTTATATCCTCGATGTCACTCAGGAAGAACTCGATGCTATTTTTGAATGTATGAGGCTCGATACCGAGATGATTTCCTGTCCTGTAGCAGTTTGCCACAGGGCCTGCGATCCAGTCGGTATTAAGACCGAGCAGATTAAGGAGTTCCCTAACAATAATCGTAATCTCAGCGGTATCAATCCCATAGGGGCAGAAGACAGAGCAACGGCGGCATTCGCTACACTGGTAGTAATAGTACCAGAGCTCCTTGAGCACATCTGTCGTGAGCTCCCTTGCACCGGCAACCTTACCGAGTAATTTCCCCGAAATGGTGAAATATTTCCTGTAGACCGACCTCAGGAGTTCTACCCTGAGAACGGGCATATTTTTCGGGTCTCCTGAACCGATAAAGAAATGGCACTTGTCAGCACAGGCCCCACATCTCACACATATATCCATAAAGAGACGAAAAGACCGATACTTCCTCAGTCTCTCTTCCATACCCTCAAGGAATATCTCTTTCCAGTTTTCAGGAAGTTTCCAGTCTTCTTCTGATGGCTTCCAGTCCCTCGAGTTCGGGAAGTCAACGGCCTCGAGGTATTTAGGCCTTGAACCATAGCACCAGGTGCCGGGTTTAAACTCAACAGGTGTATCCATCCATCCTTTTTTAGGAGGTGTATAATCTATCTTTGAGAGTTCATCCGGTGTCGGAACCTTGTTTGACATCTTCACTCCTTTTCTACTGGTATTCCTGCCTTTTTCATCTTCTCCCTGAATTCATTCTCATAGTCCTCGTAAGTGTGTACCTTGACAGGATAATTCCATGGGTTGATATGCCTTTTAGTGCGGTTGTTATTAGAGAGGTTTCTTGTTGGGCTTAGAAAGACACCTGGCATATGCACGAGCTTGCTGAAGGGGAAGTAGGCAAAGAGTATACTTACAAGAAAGAGGTGTATATAGAAAATGACTCCAACCCCTTCAGGGATTTCAGGTTTAAAAGAGAATAATCCTATTATAAGCTGCTTTGTATTCACAAGATCAACCTTTGTAAAATATCTCATGAGGATGCCAGTAAGGCCTATCCCCAGGATAAGAAATAGCGGAAAGTAGTCGTTGGCAAGGGAGATGTAACGCACCTGTTGTATAAAGAATCTCCGAAAGAGCAGATAAGCCACAGACACAAGGAGGATAACCCCTGTAATAAAGAGCCGTGGCACACCTATCTGGAGGAACCCATCGAAACTCTCAATGAGGTGCAGAAAGGCAGGTACAGGGTCGACAAACAGTCTGAAGTGTCTCAATATAATAATAAGGAATGACCAGTGAAAGGTAAGACCTGCCAGCCAGAGCCATTTCTCAGAGCCATAGACAACCTTCTCTTCCCTTATCTCGGTCTTCAGATTTCTGAAAAGCGATCGGAAAAGCAGTACCTCGAGTGCCATCCTCTTAATAACCCCGAGTGTATTTGAAGGGTTTTCAATCTTACTATGTTTTATCCAGGGAAGAGACTTCTGCTGTCCGCAGGTTGTGGGTATACGAAAAGGAACCGGAGAGCCTGCCCATTTGAGGACGCGATAAATAACACCAGTAATAAAAGTGATAATTGCAGCATATGGAATGACAACGCCGAAAAGGAAATGAAGATTACCTGCCTTTACTCCGGCAAAAGCAATAAGGACGAGT
>JACRGW010000152.1 GCA_016212195.1 Nitrospirota bacterium | reverse complement strand
GATGAAATAGATGGCCTTTTACCAAGAAGAGGTTCAAGCCCTGGAGACGCCCATGTGGCAGAACGGGTAGTCAGTCAATTTTTAACTGAAATGGATGGGATTGAGGAGTTGAAAGGGGTTGTAGTCTTAGCTGCAACCAACAGATTGGACTTACTTGACCCCGCGCTCATCAGGAGTGGGAGATTTGACCTCTTGTTTGAGCTTCCAGGACCGGATGAAAGAACCAGGGAAGAGATATTCAAGATACATACTAAAAACAAACCCCTCCATAAGGATGTCAATTTAGAGATACTGGCAAAAGAGACAGAGGGTAAGGTTGGCTCTGATATTGAATTCATCTGCCGAAAGGCATCTATGTTTGCGATAAGGGAATTCCTGGAAGACAAGAAAAGGGAAGACAGACCCACTATCAAGAGGAGGCATTTTGAAGAAGCCATTAAGCTAATAAGGGAACAACAAAGGATAGTGGAAGGTGGATAATGGCTGAAATAGGGCAGTATATCTATGGAATTATAAACTCTACCCCCCCAACAAGACCTCTGGGTGAGGTGTATGCCATCTCCTATCGGGATATATCGGCTGTGGTAAGTGACTCAGAGATAGTTGATTATACACACTTACCCAAGGACACCCTGGCAAGACACCTCCTTAGACACCAGGAGATAATTGAGAGGATAATGACCGAGCATACAATCATCCCTATGAGGTTGGGGACATTTGCTAATGATAGCGAGGAGGTTAAAGAGATACTAACTAAAGGATATAGAATGATTAAAGAGATATTCAAAAGGGCAAAAAACATTGTAGAGATTGATGTGGTGGCTATATGGAGTGATTTTAATTCAATCTTAAAAGAGGTCTCAGAGGAGGAAGGGATAAAGGAATTCAAGCAGGCACTCCTGAGTAGCAAAGAAGGCATCGCTGTAGATGACCAGATGAGGATAGGGGTTTTAGTCAAGGATTATTTAGATAAGAAAAGAGAGGGATATGCCAATGAGATACAAACCTCATTAAGCAGGATTGCTGAGGGCTTTAAGGCCCATGACCTTATGGATGATGAGATGGTCCTTAATACAGCCTTCTTGATGAGCAATGCCCGGATAGAAGATTTTGACAGAAAGTTAGAGGAACTGAATGCCAGATTTGGTGAGAGGTTAAATTTTAGATGTGTAGGTCCGCTCCCTCCCTATAGTTTTTATACACTCCAGATAAAGAAGCTTAAATTTGAAGATATAGATTGGGCAAGAAGAAAACTTAGCCTTTTGAATGATTTTATAACCAAAGATGAGATAAAAAAGGCTTATCAGACATTGGCTTTTTCTTTCCACCCTGACAGAAATCCAGATACTCCTGGCATAGAAAAGGAATTTGATGAGGTAACCAAAGCCTATAGAGTTTTGTGGGAATATTGCCAGGAAGAAGTCTGCTCTTTTAATGAGCAAGATTTTAAGAAGAATGCATTATTAGTAAAAATAAGAGGGTGATGGAAACAGAAGGAAAGTATATCTATTGTATTATCGCTACATCCCAGGAAAGGAATTTCGGGCCTATAGGGATTGGCGGAAGAGGCGATGAAGTCTTAACTATTGGCTACGATGAGTTAAGTATGGTTGTGAGCAGTCATCCTATAACTAAATTTATCGTTAACCGGGAGAATATGCTTGTACATGAAAGGGTGATAGAGGAAGTGATGAAGGAATTTGACAGCGTGCTTCCGGTCAGGTTCGGGACTATCGCCTCAAACGCCGATGAGATAAGGAATCTTTTAGGCAGAAGGTATAGAGAGTTTAAGAACGCGTTACGGGATATGGACCACAAAGTAGAACTTGGTGTCAAAGGTATATGGAAGGATATGGAGGTTATCTTTAAAGAAATTGCCAAAGAGAATAAAGAGATTAAGAGGGCAAAAGAGAGGATACAGAGTGATAAAAATATACAGGCAAAGGTAGAGATAGGTAAGATGGCAGAACAAGCCCTAACAAAGAAAAAGGAAAAGGAGGCTGATAGAATAGTAGATTCTTTAAGAAGAACAGCCTTTGACTATAAACTTAATAAGACTATTAGTGATGGGATGTTTATAAATGCCGCCTTTTTGGTAGATAAAGGCAGGGAAAAAGAATTTGATAACATAATGGATGATCTGAGTGAAAGATGTAAGGAAAGGGTAAAGTTTATATACGCCGGTCCCCTGCCGGTCTTTAATTTT
>JACRGW010000151.1 GCA_016212195.1 Nitrospirota bacterium | reverse complement strand
TAAATTCTCTTTCCTTCTCTTTAATGGTCTTCTCTATCAACTCAAGTTCTGATAGTACGGACCTCTCTTTCTTTTCAACCTTCTTAATCCTTGTCTTCTCTTCTCTAATCCTGTTACGAAACCTTTTTAATTCCTCCTCTTTTGATTTGCCCAATACTTCATTTGAAGGAACCGCTAAATAGAGGAAGATCGTGATAAACATAAGTATTCTCAGGATCATTTATTCTCTCCACGAACCTCCGGCATTCTTCTATGATTCTACATCTTAAGGAATCTCTCCATGGAAGAGAAACTACCTAAGAAACCTAAAAGTAGACCGGAAAGGCATATTTGAATAAGTAGTAAAGGAGCGAGAAAGTCCGGATGAAATCCGGGAAATCTGGAGTTAATCGCATAAGCTACGATATGGTAGAAACCGTAAAGTAATAGGATTGATAAAGCCCCACCACAAATTCCCTGAAGGGCTCCTTCTACAAGGAAGGGTCCCCTGATAAAGCCCCTCGTTGCCCCTATAAGTTTCATAATTTCTATCTCCTCCTGGCGTGCATAAAGTGTGAGCTTTATGGTATTCGATATAATAAATGCAACCCCGAAGGCAAGGAGGGAACCAAGGAGGAGACCGGTTATCTTTAGTCCTTTTAAAAGGGCTGTAAGGTCTCTCACCCAATTTTCTCCATAGTGAACCTCTTCGACTCCTTGAAACCTCTTAAGGGTTCTTACTAAGGGTTCTACAGATTCTGATGTTCTATGCTCTTTCTTGAGTATTATATCGAGAGAGGAGGGGAGTGGATTGTTTCCAATGCTATCTAAAATATCTTTATCTCTTCCAAGTTCTTTTTTGAACTCTATAAGTGCTTTTTCTTTGGATGTATAAAAAATTTCAGCCACCTCTTTCTCTTTTCCTATTATCTCTATGAGGTTACTTTCATACGCGCCCTCTTTGAGGTAGACCGTTATCTGCACCCTTTCCGCCCAGCTCTGGTGAAGATGATTGAGGTTTAAAAAGAGAATGAGGAAAATCCCGAAGATCATCATTGAGATTGAAATAATAAAGGTAGCCGTGATGGCAAGTAACTTATTCCTGCTAATATTCCTTAGACCTTCTCTAAGATGGTATGAAATCAACGGAGCCCTTCCCCTGTTACTCTCCCCCTATCCAGGATTACAACCCTTCTTCCTGAGGACAGGAAAAGATTTTCATTATGGGTTGCAACTAAAACAGTCGTTCCTTTTGAATTAATATCTTTAAATATATCAATAATAGCCACGGCTGATTTGGTATCAAGATTACCCGTTGGTTCATCGGCGAGAAGAATTGTAGGTTCATTGCAAACAGCTCTGCCAATAGCTACCCTCTGTTGCTCTCCACCGGAGAGATGGAGAGGATAATCATCAGCCTTATGCATAAGGTCAACGAGTTTAAGGACATTAAGTGCCTTCTTTTTGATTTCTTTTTCAGAGTTTCCTACAACCCTCATAGCAAAGACTATGTTCTCAAGAACAGTCATATTGGGAAGTAGTTTAAAGTCCTGGAATACTATGCCTATATTCCTTCTCAGGTAGGGGATACTATTCTTTTTAAGTCTATCGAGATCCCATCCAGCAATAAGGATCTGACCTGCATCTGCCTTCTCACCACAGAAGAGGAGTTTAAGTAAGGTCGTCTTTCCTGCACCACTCGGTCCTGTAATGAATATAAACTCACCTTTATCAACCTTTAGACTCACATCTTCAAGGGCAGGCACTTCTCTGTCATAATACTTTGAGACATGAAACATTTCTACCATAAATTGCCCTTCATCCTTACTACTTCCCTTATTCCACTAATAATATCTTCTACTGTAAGACTATAGAGTTTGAGTAAACCCTCGGGATCACCTGAGCATCCGAAACAATCTTTGATGCCTATCCTTTTTACAGGGATAGGATACTTCTCTGAAAGGACCTCTGCCACAGCACTTCCGAGACCACCGATAATCGAATGTTCCTCAGCGGTCACTATTGCCCTGCTCGTTTTTGTTGCTGACATTATTGTCTCTTCATCAATCGGTTTTATGGTAGACATATTTATTACCCCTACATCGAGACCATCATTCTTCAGTCTTTCTGATGCCTTGAGAGCCTTCTCTACCATAATGCCACAGGATATGATATTCGCATCTTTCCCGATATGGAATATATAGGCCTTGCCTATATTGAATCTGTAATCCTCAGGCATAATAACAGGTACCTTCGCCCTACCAAGACGCACGTATGTAGGCCCATATTCATCGGCAATGACTTCGATAACCTTTTCTGTTTCTTTTGCATCTGCAGGGACAATTATCGTCATATTCGGTAACACCCTCATAAGAGTTAAGTCTTCGACGGACTGATGGGATGCCCCGTCTTCACCTACTGTGATACCTCCGTGGGTTGCGACTATCTTTACATTCAGATTGCTATAACAGATTGTCTGCCTCACCTGTTCCCATGCCCTGCCTGTGGCAAAGATAGCAAAGGTTGATGCAAAGGGGAGCTTTCCTGCGAGGGAAAGACCTGCTGCTGTACCCATCATATCCTGTTCGGAGATCCCTATGTTGAAGAACCTCTCTGGAAAGGCCTTGCCAAATTTCCCTGTGTTTGTAGAACCTGAGAGGTCGGCATCAAGGACGACTATATCTTGCCTCTTCTTGCCGAGCTGCAGGAGAACTTCTCCGTAAGCAACCCTTGTAGCTTTGACTGTATCAGTCTTAGTCTCTAATCCCTTACCCATGCTGAACTTCTCCGAGTTCCTTCAGTGCCCTTGTGAGTTCTTCCTGGGTAGGTGCGATGCCATGATATTCAACACGACCTTCAAAGAACGAAACCCCTTTACCTTTTACAGTATGGGCAATAATTACAGTAGGCTTCCCTTTAATGGTTTCTGCCTCGTCTAAGGCAGTGACTATCTCTCCCATATTATGCCCATCTGTCTCAATAATATGCCAGCCAAAGGCATTCCATTTCTGTGGAAGAGGATCAACCCTCATAACCTCTTTTACAGGTCCATCTATCTGCAGGCCGTTGTTATCCACAATAGCACAGATGTTATCGAGATGGTAATGGGCTGCAGTCATTGATGCCTCCCAGATCTGTCCCTCCTGTATTTCTCCATCCCCTAAGAGACAGTAAACCCTTGAGTCAATACCATCGAGCCTGAGGCCGAGGGCTATACCGTTTGCTACCGACAAACCCTGACCAAGGGATCCTGTGGAGACTTCAACACCGGGAAGGCTTTGACGGCTTGGATGTCCCTGAAGGGGGCTTCCTATCTTCCTAAGTGTCTTAAGGAGTTCAGGATCAAAAAAACCTGCCCTTGAAAGGGCGGCGTAAAGTAGTGGGGCTGCATGACCCTTTGAAAGGATAAATCTATCCCTTTCTCTCCAGGAAGGGTCTTTGGGATTATATCGCATCTTGTAGAAATAAAGGGCAGTAACTATATCCGCTGCAGAGAGAGAACCCCCTGTATGACCTGAGCCAGCAAGGGTGAGCATCTTTAATATGTCTATCCTTATAAGCCTTGCCTTCTCCTCTAAGTCCTTTATATCTAATGCTACCTTCATTGTCTTTTACACTTCTTTACATTATAGTTAATTTCTGTCATTATAATTTTTTCTTTTCAGATAGGGGATTAAAATCATTTACGCAAAGGCGAGTTTATTATAAACAAATTACTTTAAATTAGCAAGATTGTTAAAAGGGAAATCAATCCTCATAAATACTTGCCTTATTATATACTCTGTTATAAAATTTTAAAGTGGAACAATTTAGTTATAAAGGAGGTATTATGGAGGTCTTATCACATCTCGATTCGAAGACCAGGGATACTATAAAGAAATTTTCTGACGAGATCATATCCCTTTTCGGGAACAATCTCCTGTCTCTTTTTCTCTATGGGAGTGCTGCAGGAGATAGCTTTGATCCTAAACGCTCTGATATAAATTTCCTCATGGTGTTCTCGAAGATAGATATGGATATCCTCAGGAGATATACAGGTATCTCTAATAAATGGAAGAAGAAAAGGCTGTCCACACCCCTTATCCTTACGGAAGACTATATTTTAAACTCTTCAGATGTGTTTCCTATAGAATTCCTTGAGCTAAAGGAAAACCATATACTGCTCTACGGTAAGGATATACTCGAAGACCTGACAGTAGACCTTAAAAATCTTAAGCTTCAGGTCGAAGAACAACTAAAGGGGAAGTTACTGCACCTGAGGGGAGGGTTCCTGGATTCAGGTGAAAGGAAGGTCTATCTCGAGAGGTTACTTACATCATCCCTGATCGCCTTTGTACCGATCTTCAGGAATGTCCTGAGATTGATGGAAAAGGGTGTTCCTGTATCAAGAGGTACGCTGTTCAGGGACTTCTGTACTGAAGTAGGTCTTGATGAAAGACCTTTCTTCAGGGTATGGGACCTTAAGGGAGGGAGGACTAAACTCTCAAAGGAGGAGGTGATAAGACTCTTCGGAGAATATTTATACCAGATAGAGAAGCTTACAGAGAAAGTGGATAGCCTTATTCTGGAGGGGAAAATCAAATGATATTCAGAAGTGGTATCATTTTTATTGCGATATCACTTGTCCTGTTTAATTCACCATCTGCCGGGGGAAAATTCCCTGAGTCTGTGGGTTATGTGAATGACTTCGCAAAAGTCATTGATACTGAGTGGAAGGGAAAGATTGACTCACTTATAAAGGAACTGGAAGCCAAGACTACCGCTGAGATAGCAGTGGTAACAATAGATAACCTTTCCCCTTATTCCACGATTGAAGAATATGCAGAAGCACTATTCTCTGAATGGAAGATAGGAAAGGCTAAAGAGGATAACGGTGTACTCATACTCGTATCTATAAAGGAGAGGAAGATCAGGATCGAGACAGGTTATGGCATTGAGCCGATAATCCCTGATGGAGTTGCAGGGGAGATCATCAGGAATGAGATAGCGCCGAGTTTTAAGGGCGGAAGATACGGAGAGGGACTTTACAGAGGAACATATGCCATAGCGGAAAGGATAGCGAAGAAAAAAGGGATTACCCTCGAAGGAAGACCCCCTATAAGATCGGAGAAGATAAGAGTACCGAATACTGGATATCCAATAGAGAAGGTCTTCCCTATCATATTCCTTATAGTCTTCCTTATCGTATTCTCTACGATCTTTCATCTTCTTCACTATAAAGGCAGAGGCAGAAAAAGATGGTCCTCAGGGATGTTCGGAGGTAGCTTCGGTGGAAGCAGCGGAGGCGGATTCAGCGGAGGTTTTGGAGGTTTTGGTGGCGGAAGCAGCGGGGGAGGGGGTGCCAGCGGAGACTGGTGATATCTAATAATGCATTGTGTCATTGCGAGGGACAAAGCCCCGAAGCAATCTCAGAGGACTGTCATTCCTGTGGAAGCAAGAATCCAGAATTATTTAAAAACCTGGATTCCGTGTCAAGCACGGAATGACGGAATAGGGAGGGTAAGGATATGAATAAGGTTCTGATAGTAGTAATAGCAGTCCTTGTTTTGATAGGATTCAGTGTCTTTGGTAGCTATAACAAGTTTGTCGTCATCGACGAAGGGATAAACGGTGCCTGGGCTCAGGTGGAGAATCAACTGCAGAGGAGGAATGACCTCATCCCGAACCTCGTGGCTACTGTAAAGGGTTATGCAGGCCATGAGAGGGAAGTCTTCGAACATGTAGCCGATGCAAGGGCAAAACTCGGTGGTGCAAAGACTGTGGAGGATAAGATAGCAGGTGCTAATGAACTATCATCGGCATTAGCAAGACTCCTTGTGATCGTAGAGAGATATCCGGATCTCAAGGCAAACCAGAACTTCCTGAAACTCCAGGATGAACTTGCTGGCACAGAGAACCGTCTGTCTGTGGAAAGGAAGAGATATAATGAGAAGGTGCTCGAATATAACCAGCTGAGGCGCCGCTTTCCATCGAATATAGTTGCAGGGATATTCAATTTTAATGAGAGACCCTATTTTGAGGCAGCCCTGCCTGCCAAAGAGGCACCAAAGATAGATTTCGGGAAATAAAGACATAGTGACAGAAAGGCCTACATTATACCTTATAGATGGTAACTCCTATATATACAGGGCATACCATGCCATAAAGGGGCTTACTAATTCTAAAGGCTTCCCCACAGGGGCGATATATGGCTTTACTAATATGCTCCTCAAGGTGGTGAGGGAGAAGAGGCCGGATTATATAGCTATCGCCTTTGATTCGCCTGCTCCTACTGAAAGGCATAGACTCTTCGAGGCATACAAGGCACAGAGACCAAGCACCCCTAATGAACTTATCAACCAGATACCTTATATAAAAAAGATCGTTGATGCCTTCAGGATCCCTATCCTCGAGATAGAAGGTTATGAGGCCGATGATATACTTGCGACCTTAGCGAAAAAAGGAGAAGAAGGGGGTCTCGATGTAACGATCGTAACAGGAGATAAGGACATCTTCCAGATTGTAGGACGGAATATAAGAACCTATGACACTATGAAGGATAAGATATACGAAGAGAAGGATGTATTAGATAAGTTCGGCGTTAGTCCTGATAAGGTCATTGAGGTAATGGGGCTTATGGGAGATGCGATAGATAATATTCCGGGAGTCCCGGGGATTGGAGAGAAGACAGCTGTTGAGCTCGTTAAAGAATTCGGAAGTATCGAAAACCTGCTAAGGAATTTAGAAAGGGTAAAGAAACCGAAATTGAGGGAGACCCTTAAATTAAATGAAGAGATTGCACGTCTAAGCTATAGCCTTGCTACTATCCATAGCGACCTCCCTATTGATATTGACCTCAAGGACTTATCTATAACTAAACCTGATAACGAAACCCTTCTAAGACTTTTCAAAGAATTCGAATTCTCAAGTCTCCTTAAAACGCTTACACCACATGCAGACCTGGATAAAAGGGAATACAGTACCATCACATCCGAAGGCGAATTTCTCAAACTATTAGAAAGGATGAAGGAAAAAGGGGAGTTTTCTATAGATATCGAGAGTACGGGTAAGGACCCGATGATGGCAGAGATAGTAGGTATCTCTGTCTCGATAGAACCTCACAGCGCCTGTTATATCCCTCTAAGTCATATCTATCCCGGAGCCCCTCATCAGCTCAAAAAGGAATATGTCCTGGAAAAACTGAAACCCATCCTCGAAGATGAAACCCTCAGAAAGATCGGTCAGAATATAAAGTATGAGGTAGTCATTCTAAGAAATCATGGTATAGACCTCAAAGGGATCAGTTTTGATACTATGATTGCCTCCTATCTCCTTAACCCTGTAAAGCCTGCCCACAACCTCGAGAATATCGCACTGGAGTATCTCGATTACAAGATCCTCACATACGAGGAAGTGGTAGGAAAAGGGAAGAAACAGATAGGATTTGAGAATGTTCCTCTCGATATAGCGACAAAGTATTCCTGTGAGGATTCTGATATAACCCTGAGGCTTAAAGGAATCCTTTCTACGCTAATCGATAATAAAGGGCTCAGAACACTTTTCCATGATGTAGAGATGCCTTTACTGGAAGTTCTTGCGGATATAGAGATGAATGGCTTCAAGATCGACAGGGAAATTTTCCCTGAGATGTCTAAGGAACTCGAAGGCCAGCTCAATACAATAATCGAAAGGATCTATTTCCTCTCAGGGGAGGAATTCAATATCAATTCTCCAAAGCAACTCTCTGAAATCCTCTTCAAAAAGCTCGGACTTAAACCTACAAAAAGGACAAAGACAGGGTATTCAACGAATGTTGAGGTGCTCGAAGAGCTTTCCTTCCAGCATGAACTTCCGAGGGAAATACTCGAGTACAGAAATCTCTTCAAGATTAAATCGACATATCTTGATACACTCCCCAACCTTATCAATCCAAAGACAGGAAGGATACATACATCTTTAAACCAGACAGTGACAGCAACAGGGAGACTGAGTAGCAGTGAACCAAACCTACAGAACATCCCCATCAGGGGTGAACTCGGAAAGAGGATAAGGGAGGCATTCATAGCCGAAAAGGGAAATATACTTCTCTCAGCAGACTATTCCCAGATAGAGTTGAGGATCCTTGCACACCTCGCACAGGATGAGATACTGATCGATGCCTTTAAGAGAGGGGAAGATATCCATACAAGGACAGCAACGGAAATATTTGGCCTTCCACCTGAATCTATAACACCTGATATGAGGAGGCAGGCCAAAACCGTTAATTTTGGAATAATCTATGGAATGAGCTCATACGGTCTCTCAGTAGAATTAGGTATACCACCTGGTCAGGCAAAGGAGATTATAGATAGGTATTTTGAAACACATAGAGGTGTAAAGGTTTTTATTGAGAGAAATCTCAAAGAGGCAGAGGCAAAAGGTTATGTAACAACGATACTCTGCCGTCAGAGGCATATACCGGAGTTGATGAGCCAGAATTCAAATGTGAGGCAATTAGGAGAGAGACTTGCGATTAATACCCCTATTCAGGGTTCTGCAGCAGACCTCATAAAACTTGCGATGGTGAATATATCGAAGAAGTTTCATAGAATGAATTCTGATGCCATGATGATCCTCCAGATACACGATGAGCTCGTCTTTGAATCTCCCGAAGAAGAGATAGAACAGATTAAAAAGGTAGTGAAAGAAGAGATGGAGGGAGTTATAGAGTTCTCTGTTCCGATAAAAGTTGATATAGGTGTTGGTAGGAATTGGGCAGAGGCACACTGATGTTCGACTGTGAACCGTGGGGATGACAATAAATTATGGAAGTAATAGTAATAGGCGGAGGACCTGCAGGTTCTATTGCAGCAAAGACACTTGCTGAGGCAGGTATAAGGACTTTCCTTATAGAGATGGACCTCAAAAGGGTAAAACCCTGTGGAGGTGGTATCCCTTCTGCTGCATTTGAGGAATTCCGAATACCCGAGGGCATCATTGAGAGAAAGGTGACAAAGATAGGGGCGATATCACCGAGCCTTAAGGAACTGACTATCCCGTTAAAAGGTGGATATCTCGCCATGGTCAGGAGGGAGGTCTTTGATGCATATCTGAGGAAGATGGCAGAAAAGGCAGGCGCAGAACTTATAGAGGGTCTTTTCCTGAACCTGAAGATAGGAAGCAGGATAGAGATAGAGTATAAGAGTGGTCAGGGTATAAAAAAACTTGAAGGGGATTTCCTCATCGGTGCAGACGGTGTAAATTCTTCTGTGGCACATGATATTGGAGTGAAACCAACTAAGAATTTCCTTGCCCTGCAGGAAAGGATAAAGGTCTCATCAGGACAGATGGATTTTTACAGGGATAGATGTGAGTTCTGGTATGGTTCTAAGATCTCGCCTTCTCTCTACGGATGGGTCTTCCCTAAGGGAGATCATCTTTATGTCGGAACAGCGGTTGATAGCAAGAATTCAAAGGGTCTCTCCGCCTATCTTGAGAGATTCAAGGAGAAACTCGGAGGCAGGATAGAAGGTTTTTCTCTTATAAAGAGAGAGGCCTCTCCGGGACCTGTTGAGTTAGCAGGCACTATGGTTGGTAGGAAGGTACTGCTATGCGGGGATGCAGCAGGCCTTATCCTTCCTGTATCTGCCGAAGGGATATATTATGCAATGAAGAGCGGAAAGATGGCAGCTGAGGAGATTATATCTAAATTCAGGGGAGATCCTGAAATAAATTCAGGACTTGATGGATATGCCCAGAAATGGGAAAGATTATATGGGAACAGGTTCCGTCTGATGAAGAGGCTTCAGGATATCTTCTACAGGGACGATGCGATGAGGGAGAAGCTTGTAGAAATCCATGGGGTCAAGGCGATACAGAAGGCATCTATGGCGCTATGGTTGAAGAAGGATTTAAGTCCCCTCACATTATTGGCGTATAAACTCTTATTTAAGATGTATGTAAGATTATAAGGGCAGGCAAGCCTGCCCCTACTACTACGTGGTAAAATATAAAACATTAATGTAGGGATTTGAAGAAATAGTCTATTTCAAATGCTGCTGACTCCGGAGAATCAGAGCCATGGACAGTGTTTTTCTCTACATCGGTACCGAAATCCCTGCGGATAGTTCCTGTATCAGCATCTTCTGGATTCGTGGCACCCATTATCTCCCTGTTCTTTCTTATTGCATCCTTTCCTTCAAGAACCATAACGACAATCGGTCCTGAGGACATGAAATCCGTGAGACTGCTGTAAAAGGGTCTTTCCTTATGGACGATATAAAATCCCTCTGCCTCCTTCTTAGAGAGACGGACCATCTTCATCGCTTTTATCTTTAGTCCGTTATTCTCGAATCTCTTTATTATTTCTCCTATAATTCCTTTAACAACCCCATCGGGCTTTATAATCGAAAGCGTCTGTTCCAATGTGTCCTCACTGTTTATTTAATTACTTTCTTTTTTATATCTTCCATCGGATAATGCTTTGCATTTCCTGTTGCAAGAATAGATTCTCTTACGAAAGCTGTAGCAGCAATAATGCAATCATCCAGATCAAGGTATTGTTTTTTCTCGTCTCTTTTATATATCCCAGCTTTTTCTGCAATCTCACGATTTACATCAACAATATCAAGACTGTCCAAGAATTCAACTGTCTTTTCCCTTTCATGTTCCTTCATGCCAGCGTAAATTTCAGCAACCGTTATCGCAGAACAATAAATCGTCGAGTCTTCAAGAATGGAGGCTAAATAACTTTTAGCCTTTTCTCTGCCTCTTAGGAAGTCTATAAGAATGTCGGTATCAACAAGGACCCTTTTCATCTGAATCGGTTCAACCTTGATGATTTCCTGAGTCTTCTTACAAATGCCTCTGTGCCGACCTTTAATTCAGGATGTCCCTTATCCTTCCATGCGCCGAAACTGGACTGAAGCGCCTTCTCCAGTTTTAGTCGTCTAAGTTCTCTTCGTAATGCATCCGTCACAACTTTACTCTGTTGCCTTCTGTTAACAGTCTTCTTGAGTTCATCAAGCAAGTCTTCAGGCAAAAGAAAGTTTGCCTGTTTTACTCCTGCACCCATATTCCCTCCATGTATGTAGATATTTATATAGAATATAACCTATATAATTATCTATGTCAATAACTTTTTCATCAGGTCGTAATAAGACCGTGTCCGCAACCCGTTGTTCGTGTCCGTTAGTTTTACGGTCACGTTAAACGGACACGCTTCACGGCCTTTCCCCTCGCAATCCCTTATTCATCGAGGGCAATCCGTTATCCGTGACCGTTGTCCGTATCCGATTTCTCCTTTCACGGACACGTTAAACGGACACG
>JACRGW010000150.1 GCA_016212195.1 Nitrospirota bacterium | reverse complement strand
ATTAGCATCTTCTACTACAGATCTTATTAATTCCAGGGAAGAGAGTGTCTTTATCTCATATATGCGGTGATTGAGTATCAGCTCGATCTTTTTCCCTGTCTGGGAGGCGAGTGCCTGAAAATTGGCGCCTATGCTCTTTTCTATGGTTTCTTTACCAAATGTATATATGGAAATTAGACCTATGACCCACGACAGGATACCGACCAGAAGGATAGAAACTACTACCCTGCGCTGGAGGCTCTTCTTTCTTTTCTTCTTAGTCATCGGAAGATCTCCGAATAATCCAGAGGCTTTAGTAAAAGAAGAATGTTAAAATTTTAACATAAGAAATAAAATATCTCAAGTTAGCATCCATGGGCATCCCCCTTTTTTAAGATAGGTCCATTTCGTGAATTTAAGGGGGAAAGTAGGCAAGGAGGGTGATTTCTTTGTTACCTTCCCCCTCTATGGGCGAGACTCAAGGATAAATTAGTATCCCTTTTTATCTTGAGAAACCTTAATGAGTACGGCATTTTCCCTCGCCCAATTCCTTAAACTACTTCTTTAGAGTCCTTACAAAAGTGATGATCTCCCAAGCCTCCTGCTCTGTAATTACTGATGGGGCATATGAGATCATGCTGGTTCCTGCACTTCCATTCTTTACTACCCAGAATAGTTCGCCATCTGTCTTTGCCGCATGGAACTTGCCATTCGTAAAATTCCTTGGAGAAGGATCAAGCGCAGCACCGGCAGGGCCGTTACCATCGCCATTCTCACCATGGCAGGTAAAACATGTTGCCTTGCCCGTGAAGAGCTCCTTCCCCTTTGCTATATTTGCAGGATTTGACGCAACAGGATTCTTCATCGCCTTTGCTGCTGCCATCTGGTCAGCCGGAACCCTTGATGCAAGCGGATCCTTCTCTGCTGCGCTGTAACTGTTAACCACATAAAAGGCCATTAATGTAAATGCCAAGATCAATACAGCAACTTTTTTCATCTTTTGTCCTCCCTGGTGTTAAGTATGCTTGTGAATACCAAATTAATATGATTTGAATTAGCGGCTAAATTCGGAATTATCTTATGATTCCGAGATATTCACCTCCTTTCTCTTCTTTAGGCAGATTGACATCTCTTCGGATCGTACCACGTAATCTATCCGCAGCTATCTTCTTTTCTGCTGCAACACAAAGTCACAAAAAAATTATTAGAAGATAGTCGGCGCAAAAAACTTAATAATTCAGGGAGATGTATTTTGCAATTAATATGCCTTGTAATTGATCGAGTCTTCTTAAGGCGATATTACCTTGCAAAACAAGAAGTTGCTAAGCATTAACAAAAAATGAGGTTATAATCCGGAGTCATATGGCTGTGGCATAATCCCACATAATGTGGAATATTGCCACAGAAGATATATTTTGCTGAAGTTGAAAAACAGCTTCGTCAGGTGATCTTTTATTGATTGACCTTGTGGTCGGGGGTATATAAACCGGTTTGTTCTCCCTCAGTTCTATCGGAGCAGTCTCGATCCGGACCTTCTCCGTCATTAATAAGGTCGAGGTTTTGTGTGTTAGAGATAAACTCATTAACGATCTTTAGATTATCCTCTTTGCTGAGAGTTTTACCTATTACCTTGGAGGCTATTGTGACCGAGAGGTCTATAATCCGAGACTCAAGATCCTTTAATGCCTTTTCCCTCTCTTTCTTGATCTCCTGTTCCTTCTCCCTTAGGAACTTGATCGCTTCTTCTCTTGCCTTGTCTATTATCTCTTTAGCTATCCTTTCTCCCTCTTTAATCCCTTCCCTGAGTCGTGTTTGGGTATAGGTCTCTATCTCTACAAGTTTTGATTCATACTCATTTTTTAAGATGGAAAGATCCTTCTTTGACTCCTCTATTGCCTGAAACTCATTGGCGATTTTATTCCTCCTCTCATCCAACATATTCAAGATATGGCCCCATGCGAACTTCTTGAGCAGCCAGAGGAGGACAATAAACCCTGCTATCTGTGTTAATATCTGTTTTAACTCTAGGTCCACAATCCCTCTCCTAAATGATTTTTATATGCTTTTTTTTAAGTATTCTCCAAGCCTCTGTAGTCTGCCGCTTAGGCTTCCATCTATTATCCTGTCACCTATCCTTAATATAATACCACCTAAAATAGTCTCATCGATAGCTAGCTCAAGGTCTGTATCCTTTCCTATAGCCCTTGAAAGTTCCTGTGAAAGCCTTTTGGCGGTCTCGTCAGTTAGGGGCTCCGATGTTATAGCGATAACCTGAACCTTCTCAACCTTTCTAACCTGCCTTAAGAACTCATCAATTATATCTATGAGTATCCCCTGTCTCTCCTCATCAATTATAAGGCTCAGGTGATTCATTGTCACAGGTGAGAGATTATTGTTGAATAATTCGGAGAGGATCCCCTTTTTAGCATCCTTTGAGATATTGGGGTTATTAAGAAACTCCTTCAGTCTGGGTATTGAGATGAGGAGTTCCCTGAGATAACAAAGCTCATCCTTCACCCTTTCAAGGATACCCTCTGTAGCTGCCAGCGGCAGAAGATCCTGTGCATATGCCCTGACAATAGATCCCTTGTTGTTAGTCAAAGTTCCTTCCCGATTAAGTCTTACAGAGAGGGTCTCTCCCAAAGCTTACCTGTGCTCCAGGGATCAGCGCAAGGGAAAGACATCTCCGTTCTTAATCTATCCAACCCGGCCCTGAAATATAAGGACAGTAAGAAGTGCATATATGGTCAATGCCTCTATAAATGCGCAACCAATTACCATCGAGAGCTGAATCTTTGTTGCGGCCTCAGGCTGCCTTCCTATGGCCTCCATGGCTCCCTTCACCGCCAACCCCAATCCTACTGCCGAACCTATTGCAGCCAGTCCCACGGATAACGGAAGAGCCAATGCCAATGCGATTTGAAATGTCAACTTAAATACCCTCCTTTCTTTCTCCCTCTATTCCTACCTCATGTTCATTATGTTCATGATGAGGTAACATCATAAAGAGGTATATGGTGGTTAATAGACTAAAGACTAATGCCTGCACAGCGCCTGTTAGTATTGCCAGAAGCATAAATGGGATCTGCAAAGGCAGACCCACCGGGCTATGTATAAAGCTTAAAGCTAATACCCCGAATAGGAGAAAGGCCGCTATCAGGGCATCCTCTCCCATTATATTACCAAAGAGTCTGAGGCTCAAACTTACAGGCTTTATTAATTCTCCCATAACATGCAGGGGAAACATCAGGGGTATAAAGAGAAAACCGATTATATCCCTTGGGTTTCCCATAAGGTGATCCAGATATCCTAAAATACCTAACTGCCTGATCCCTGTGTACTGCACATATAAAAAGACTACTATTGCAAGGGCAAGGGTTGTATTTAAATTGGAAGAGGGTGATTTCATTCCCGGGATAAGGCCGAGCATATTCATGAAAAAGATATAGAGGAAGAGCGTACCGATGAAGGGGGTGAACTTCCTTCCATACTGGCCGAGGATTCCGCTTACGAAATTATCAAAGGTCTCAACAATAAGTTCCATTAGGTTCTGGTACTTCCCTGGGATCAGGGCTTTTCTTTTTGTCGAGAGGTAGGCGGCTGATACCAGTATTATTATGATGATGCCCGCAAAGAAGATGTCTTCAAAATGATGAAGAACCTTGATAAGAGAGTTATCACCCCATAGCTCATTTAGAATGGTTATTATATTGGATGCCTCAGGGGGCTTTGACGCTACCTCTTCTGTCATCTCTGCTGACCTTTAATGTTATGAAAAATACCGGAATAATCAACCTCTTTGACCTTGGTATTGTTAGTATAATCCGGTTGGGTAGGGTGTGTTGATCTTCGAATCAGCCAGATAAAGGTGGCCAGCAATGGGACAGAGAAACCGAGGATTAATCCTCCAAAGGACGGTTTTCCATATGCAAGGATCAGATAGCCGGATGTATATAGGATAGGGAATTTCAGAAAAAGGATAAGCATTATCCTGCCCATTTTTCTTGATTGCGAAAAGGTGGTTTTAATGACCAGGTGCAATAACCAGAGGTTTGTGCTGTTCCATATCCCCCCAACAAGAAACCAGATAATTGTGGTACTATTTATCATTATTATCAATATCCCCTTTTGATAGAAAGCTAATAATCTGCTTCACGCTCGCTATGCCGCCAATCACTATAAAGAATATCATTAGCCATGGGCTTGTATTAAAATATCTATCCAGATATTCGCCAATAAAATAACCTAAAGCAGGACCTACCAGCAATAATGCCGGTATGGTAGTATAAAGACCTAGCTGCCTTAGCTTCTGATAATCTTTTTCATTCTTGCTGCCCATAGCATAAACTAAATTTAACATGCGATTCAGTCACAATCAAACCTTTAATCCTAAAAGATATAATTATTGATTCTTTTCACCCTTAATGCAGGTCTGATAAATATTCGTTGTGCTTAACGTGTTAACTTAGTGCAATCAGAGGATATTGTCAAGTATTTTTTTCTAACATGCCTTGCCCTCATTGTTTAGCAAAAATACGATAGAGAGGCGTATTCGATAAGTAGGGACTTGCGTCGCCCCCTCCACCGGCAAAGCCGAAGCGTGCATCCGGCTCGGCCGGTGCAAGCGCGGGGTGTGGGGGCATCGGAGGAGCCACTGCACCGCACGGGCCCCCACAGATGATTGTCGCCTCCCCCTCAACGCTCGCCTTGCTCGCTGGGTAGACACCCACTTGGGGGTATAACAGGTAATTTGCCCTGTTTTTCTCCTTGAATCCTCCCCCCATTTTCTGCTATCTTCATAAAATAAAAATCAAGAGGAATAGATATGGCTAATGTCTGGAAGAAGGCTACAAAGAAGACCATACCGATATATATCATCAGTCTCCTGTTGGTCCTTTTTGCAAAACCTGATCTGAAGATGTATATAACTGGCCTGTCATTAATCATGGCCGGGGAGTTAGTGAGGGTCTGGGCAGCAGGTCATCTAAGGAAAAACCTGGAGGTCACAACCACAGGGCCTTATGCCTATGTTAAAAACCCCCTTTATCTCGGCACTCTGTTTATTATGACAGGCTTTTCCATCATGGCGAGGAATATATATATCCTGGCTCTAGGACTAATGGTGTTTTTCTTCTACTATGTTCCCTTTAAGAAGGGGGTTGAATCTGACAGATTGAGGGAGAGGTTCGGAGATCTATGGACAAGATATGACAAGCATGTCCCGGATTATATACCCAGGGTCAGGCCCTATCCGGAAAGGGGGGGTAAGAGGTGGGATTTAGATATATTCATAGATAATAGCGAGCATGGGATTGTCTTGATTGTGTTGCTCGGTATGGCAGCAATAGGTATCAAGCTCCTTTTTAATTAACTGTTGTTATTTGATATTGTGCAGATCCTAAGGGAAGATATTGAAGGGCTTAAGATCGATTATCTCCGGAAGGGGAGCAAACCATGGCAGCCCGATCTTTATCTTATAAGATACGATTCAAAAGAGGCGGTCTTTAAGGATTATGCAAAGAAGGATTTTATCTGCCGTCTCTTTGTCGGTATCCCGGCTATATACAGAGAGGCATACATATACAAGAGGCTTGTCGGTCTTTCCGGGATACCTAAGTTCATCGGGAAGGTCGACAGGTATGCAATTATTGTCGAGTATATTGAGGGGAAGGATGCCTCGAGATGCAGGACTGGTGAGCTCTCACCGACATTTTTTTCAAGATTAAGAGATACTATCGACAGGGTGCATGCCCGCGGGATTGTGCTTTGTGATATGAGGAATAATAAAAATATCCTTGTTTCAGTGGATCAGGAGCCCTATCTTATCGATTTCTCCACGGCCTTTGAAAGGGGTTTCAGGATCAACATCCTGAGGAACTTTATATTCAATATATTCTATCAGGATGACCTTCTCGGTATCTCAAAGCTGAAGAGACAGATTGCACCTCATCTCCT
>JACRGW010000022.1 GCA_016212195.1 Nitrospirota bacterium | reverse complement strand
TGAATGGGAAAAGATCCTTTTGAGGGATGTTAAATGGAAAATGGCCTTTGATACAACCCTTTCTCTGGAAGGGTTCGAAAAGGGCAAGGTGATAATAAGTCCTAAAGAGCTTGAGGAAAGGGTGAGGAAGAATCTTCCAAGGGCTATAAAGAATATCGAATTCAGGGTAGATATGGCAAGCCATGACCCGAGACCGTTAAATCCACTCGTAATGGGTAACAGACAGATCCATATCTATAACCCTTCAACAAGGGTTATATCAAAAGAGCCCTTAAAGGATTTCTTTGATTATATTCCCGCAAGGGTGGTCAAGTGCAGGATCTTTGCCCTGAACCATAAATATGATCTTGAACTTTCAAGGGCTGCCGAAAAGGTGCTTGGAAGCGATGAAGAACCTGTCAGGACGAATGTCTAATGAAGGTGTACCCCGAACTCTGCCACTTTCGGTTTCACAAGTTTTGAGTAATCCTTATATGTCATCTTGATAGATTCGATATGGTTTCCTGCCTGGAAGAATATCTCATCGTCTTCACTTAATGCCTTATCTACATACACATCGAAACCATAGAGATTTCCGAATGGAGGCATCGCACCGACCTCGCAGTCAGGAAAGAGGTCTTTAAATTCCTCTTCTGTGGCAAGCTGGACATCCTTAACCTTTAAAATATCTTTGAGCTTTACCATATCTATCCGCCAGCTTGCAGGAAGAACAGTCATTACAAATCTATCCACTGACTTGATCATTACTACTTTGGCCAGTTCCTTGCCTGGGACGTGAAGGGAAGCTGCGATTTCCTGAGCTGTATAGACCTCAGGATGACCGGCAACCTGATACCTCACATTATTCTGATCTAAGAATTCCTTGAGCTTTTTACAGATAGCCATTTATATCACCCCTTTCTAAATATTTATTAATGTCATTATCCGAGGCAGAATGCCCCGGCTATTTCCTTGTGGTTTTAAGTTAATTATATCATAAAAATTGATTACCAAAAAATCTTGCATATTATATCTGAAATTAGTATCATTACTTATCTAAATTTATGGAAAAAACAGGGTTTTATATAGGTTCTATAAAAGCTACCTTTAAGAGGAAATTCATAGCCGGTCTTTTTATCTCTATCCCGGCTATAATTACCTTCCTTGTATTGGAGTGGTTCTTTAGATTCGTTGATGGGCTCCTCTCACCTGCCTTTGATAGCATAATAGGTAAACATATCCCGGGCCTCGGTTTTGTGGCTACAATTGTGATGGTCTTTCTTTTGGGTATAATATCAACGAATGTGGTTGGAAGAAAGGTCTTAAACTGGATAGAAAGGGGAATGCTCCATATCCCTCTTTTCAGAGCTATCTACAGTCCCACAAAGCATCTTGTGGATGCCCTTTCTCCTGAAAGCCGTTCAGCCTTTAAGAAATTTGTTATAGTCGAATATCCAAAACCAGGTCTCTATTCCTTCGGTTTTCTGACTAACGAATGTGTGCTAAAAGCCACTGAAGAGGGATGCGATAAGGCATTAAGTGCTGTATATATTCCGACCAACAACCTTTACTTAGGGAATATAGTACTAACAAGGAAAGAGGATATAATAGATACAGCAATCCCTATTGAGGATGGGGTAAAGATTATCCTATCAGCAGGAATATCCACACCCCCTACTATTTTAGCAGAGGCAAAGGAAAATTGAAAAAATTAGCGGTTTTGATATTGGCTGCCGGGATAGGAAAGAGGCTAAAATCCAGGAAGGCTAAGGTTCTCCATACAATAGCAGGAGAACCCATGATAATGCGTGTGCTTAAAAAGGCGATCGCTCTTACCCCTGTAAAAATTATTATCATTGTAGGCCATCAGTCAGAAGCTGTTAAGGCATGCATTAAAGAATCATCACATGCCGTTGAGTTTGTTGAACAGAAGGGTCTTATGGGAACAGCCCATGCAGTCCTTCAGGCAGAAAAATCCCTTCGCGACTTAGATGGAACTGTTTTGATCCTTAGCGGTGATGTCCCGCTCGTAGGTGATGAAAATCTCAGGTTTCTCTACGAAAGCCACAGGAAGGCAGGAAATGACATTACCATAGTATCCACTGTCCTTACTGATCCATCCGGCTATGGCAGGGTTTTGAGAGATGCCAATGGAGGGGTTGTAAGGATCATCGAAGATAAGGACGCTACTGAGGAGGAGAAAAAGATCAGAGAAATAAATACAGGAATATACGCCGCTGAAAAGGAATTCCTTTTCAAGGCTGTTAAAGATGTAAGAAAAGAGAATGTGCAGGAGGAATATTATCTGACAGACATTGTCGAAATTGCGGTTAAAGAAGGAAAAAAGATAGGGGCAATTACCGTAAAAAATGCTATCGAGGTAATGGGGATAAATACGAGGGTAGAACTGGCTGATGCTGAGAGATACTTTAGAAAAAGGAAGCTTAGTGACCTTATGCTTAATGGCGTAACAATCGTAGACCCTGCGAATACCTATATCGGGCCTTCAGTCTCGATCGGTATTGATAGTATCATTTATCCCAACACATTCCTCGAAGGGATGACCACTATTGGAGAGGACTGTGTCATCTATCCAAATGTAAGAATTATTGATAGCCATCTCGGAAACAGGGTAGTTGTGAAGGAGTGCTCTTTTATTTTAGAAGGAGAGATAGAGGACGAGGCAACAATAGGCCCATTTAGCCAGCTCAGACCAGAAACAGTTATAAAGAAAGGAGCAAAGATAGGCAATTTTGTTGAAGTAAAAAAATCTACCATTGGGGAAGGGTCGAAGGCGTTGCATCTCAGTTATATCGGTGATACTACAATAGGGAAAGGGGTAAATATCGGGGCTGGTACCATTACCTGTAATTACGATGGAACAAAGAAATACCCGACTATAATAGAGGATGAGGTCTTTGTGGGCAGTGACACCCAGTTTGTAGCACCTGTCAGGGTAGGAAAGGGGGCGGTTATTGCAGCAGGCTCTACCATAACGAAGGATGTCCCGAGGAATGCCCTTGCCATAAGCCGGGTTGAGCAGAAAAACAAGGAAGGCTGGGTGCTGAAAAGAAAGTTGAAAGTTCAAAGCCTTCGACCCGAGCTCAGGCCGAGGGTTTCAAAGTTGAAAGTAAGAAAGAAAAAACAGAAATAAAAGAAGGTTCAGAGTTGAGAGGGCGTAAGAAAAATTTTTTAGAATTTTATTTTGACTTGCCACTTGCGACTTGTCACTTGTCACTGGTTTAATATGTGCGGGATTATTGGATATATAGGAACACAGAATGTAGTCCCTATTCTTATTGATGGGCTAAAGAGACTTGAGTACAGGGGCTATGATTCTGCCGGTGTGGCTGTTATTATAAAGGGCAATCTCGAGGTCAGGAGGAGTGTAGGAAAACTTAAGAATTTAGAATCATCCATCCAGGGTGAAAACTTAGCAGGTTTTATTGGTATAGGTCATACAAGATGGGCAACCCATGGGAGGCCATCAGAGGAGAATGCCCATCCACACAGGGCAGGAAAACTCGTCCTTGTCCATAATGGTATAATCGAGAATTACCTTCTGTTGAAGAGAGAGCTTGCGGCTGAAGGACATAACTTCAAATCCGAGACTGATACAGAGGTACTCTGCCATCTTATCGAAAGGTATACTAAAAGAGGAATGGTCCTCGAGGAGGCTGTGAGGGAGGCCCTCAAGGATGTGAAAGGTTCCTATGCGATAGGTGTTATCCATGAGGACTATCCGGATAAACTTGTTGCTGCCAGGAATGGCAGCCCCCTCGTTATAGGTCTCAGGAAAGGGGAGTTCTTCATAGCCTCTGATATACCGGCGATCCTTAATTATACAAGAGATGTTATATTTCTCGATGATGAAGAGATAGCTATCCTTTCTCCAGATGGGGTTGTTGTAACAGACCTCAAAGGTATGTCTGTTGAAAAGGAGGTGAAGAAGGTGCTATGGAATCCTGTTATGGCAGAGAAAGGCGGATATAAACATTTTATGCTCAAGGAGATCTATGAACAGCCAAGGGCAATAATGGATACCATCAGGGGTAGGATATCCCATGAAAGCGGAAAGGTTTATCTTGATGAGATAGGACTGTCTGATGAGGAAATGAAGAAGATCGAAAGGATTTATCTTGTTGCCTGTGGGACTTCATGGCATGCAGCCCTCGTAGGGAAATTCATGATAGAGGATATGGTGAGGATTCCAACAGAGGTAGATATTGCTTCTGAATTCAGATACAGGAAGCCTATTATTGACAAAAGAAGTCTTTTTGTCGCTATTACACAGTCAGGTGAGACTGCAGATACCTTAGCCTCACAGAAAGAGGCAAGGAAACTCGGTGCAAAGGTATTAACTATATGTAATGTTGTTGGAAGCACCTCTTCAAGGGAGGCTGATGGTGTTATCTATACCCATGCAGGACCTGAGATAGGTGTAGCCTCTACGAAGGCCTTTACATCTCAGCTCACAGCACTCTTTCTCCTGACACTCCATCTCGGAAGGGTGAAAGAAAGGATAAACTCTGATGATGTCCAGAGGCTACTGGGCGATCTCGTAAAGATACCCAAGCTTGTTGAAAAGGTTCTCGGAAGCGAGGAAGATATAGCCAAGATAGCCCATCTATTTTTCAAGGCAAGTGATTTTCTCTTTTTAGGAAGGGGATTCAACTACCCTGTTGCCCTTGAAGGAGCCCTTAAACTGAAAGAGATCTCCTATATCCACGCCGAAGGCTATCCTGCCGGGGAAATGAAACATGGCCCTATAGCACTCATAGATGAAAATCTCCCTGTTGTCGTACTTGCCCCGAAAGATTCTGTTTATACAAAGGTGCGCTCTAACATAGAGGAGGTAAAGACAAGGGGAGGGATAGTGATAGTCCTGGCTACAGAAGGAGATACTGAGATAGCGTCTAAGGCAGACTATGTTATATATATCCCTGAAATAAACCGCTACCTTACTCCGATAATTCTTACGATACCTCTTCAGCTCCTTGCATATCATACAGCCCTTTTAAGGGGTAGCGATGTTGATCAGCCGAGAAATCTTGCGAAGAGCGTGACGGTTGAGTAATGGCTAAGATAACAAAAAGAGAAGTTGAACATGTAGCGAGGCTTGCACGACTGGAATTGAGTGATGAAGAGAAGGAGACTTTTACAAAACATTTGAATAATATCCTCACATATGTGGAGAAGTTGAATGAACTGGATACAAAAGATGTGAAGCCAACTTCTCATGTCCTTCAGATTCAGAATATTTTTAAGGAAGATGAGATCAGAGAATCATTGCCAAGAGAAAGGGCACTTTCAAATGCACCTGACAGGACAGAAGGGTTTTACAGGGTACCGAAGATAATAGAATAATGAAAGTTAAAGGTTTAAAGTTCAAAATTAATATTAGAACTGTTCACACTTCACGGTTCACTGTTCACGGAGAAATGTTATGTTGAGGCTTATGCTTAGATCAAAGATACAGGGGGCTACAGTAACAGATGCAAATCTCGAATACGAAGGTAGCCTTACAGTGGACGAAGAACTAATGGATGAGGCAGGAATACTTCCCTATGAACAGGTTATGGTATCAAACCTTAATAATGGTGAACGGTTCGAGACCTACGTAATCCCTGGGAAAAAGAGATCAGGTGTGGTATGCCTGAATGGCCCGACAGCAAGGAAAGGTCTTGTTGGAGATAGGATCATCATCTTCTGCTATGAGGCCTTCACAGATGAAGAACTCATCAAGGGATTTATACCTAAGATAGTCAGAGTGGATGAAAAAAACAGGATCATCCGATAAAGGACTCCATACCCTTACAATACATCATGCCTCGGAGCTTCTTAAAAGTAGAGAAATCTCTTCAAGAGAACTTATAGAATCTATCTTCTCAAGGATAGATAAGACAGAGAAGAAGATCAAGGCATATGTTACTATTACCTCTGATGAAGCAATGAAGGCGTCTGAAGAGGCGGACAGGATTTTACACGATTCACGATTCACGGTTCACGATTCACGATTACTTCTCGGCATTCCCCTTGCGATTAAAGATAATATATGTATAGATGGTATAAGGACTGCCTGCTCATCGTGGATCCTCGAAAATTTCATCCCTCCCTATGAGAGTACTGTAACAAAATGTCTGAAGGATGCCGGTTATATCCTTTTAGGGAAGACGAATATGGATGAGTTTGCGATGGGGTCGTCTACCGAGAACTCTGCCTTTGGTCCTACAAAGAATCCCTGGGATCTTGATAGGATCCCGGGAGGAAGCAGTGGCGGATCTGCTGCTGCTGTTGCATCTGATGAATGTATAGCTGCATTGGGCTCTGATACAGGTGGCTCAATAAGACAGCCTGCAGCGTGCTGTGGAGTAGTTGGATTGAAACCAACTTATGGTAGGGTTTCTCGATACGGACTTGTGGCATTTGCCTCATCCCTTGACCAGATAGGACCTATCACAAAGGACGTAGAAGACTCTGCTATCCTTATGAATATTATCGGAGGCCATGACCCAATGGATTCTACATCTGCTGATATCAAGCTACCAGACTTCAGAAAGGCCTTGGGAAAGGATATAAAGGGTCTCAGGATAGGGATCCCTGAGGAATATTTTATAGAAGGGATGGATCCAGAGGTAGAGAAGACCATCAGGCAGGCAATAAAGGTTATTGAAGGTCTCGGTGCAGAAACCAAAAAGATATCCCTTCCCCACACAGGCTATGCCATTGCTACCTATTATATCCTTGCCACCTCTGAGGCAAGCTCTAACCTTGCACGTTATGATGGGGTCAAGTATGGCTTCAGGACGGAGAAAAACAATGACCTTCTTGACATGTATATGAAGACAAGAAGCCAAGGCTTTGGTAATGAGGTTAAGAGGAGAATAATGCTTGGTACCTATGCCTTATCATCTGGATATTATGAGGCATATTACAGGAAGGCACAACAGGTAAGGACACTCATAAAGAAGGACTTTGAGGATGCCTTTAAGGGTATTGATGTAATCGTTACCCCAACATCTCCAACCCCTGCCTTCAGGATCGGAGAGAAGGTTGAGGATCCACTCCAGATGTATCTCTCTGATATATTTACTATATCCATTAACCTCGCAGGCGTTCCAGCAATCTCTATTCCCTGCGGTTTTACCTCTAATAATCTTCCTATCGGATTGCAACTGATAGGAAAGCATTTTGATGAAGAGACTATTTTAAGAGTTGCCTATGCTTATGAGCAAAGTACGGAATGGCACAAGAGGAAGCCAAAGATATAAGAAATATGGAAGAACTAAGGGACTGTCCCCTGTCTTTAATCAGTTGATTCTGGTGTATTATAAGTGGTACACTACCACAAAAGGAGGTAATACCAATGCCAACAAAGAATCCGAGGATTAATGTAGTGCTGGAAAAACCCCTTTACAACAGTGTCCAGCATCTTGCAGAAAAAGAAGGAATATCACTTTCTTTAAAGGTTCGTGACCTGATAAAAGAGGCTTTGGAATTGGAGGAAGACATAGCATTAACCGTATTTGTAGAAAAGAGGGA
>JACRGW010000148.1 GCA_016212195.1 Nitrospirota bacterium | reverse complement strand
GTGAGAGGATCGAGAAAGATAATCCTGTAGTCGAGATCAGCACAGACAAGGTCGATACAGGAGTCCCATCGCCTGCAACTGGTGTTCTGAGTAAGATCCTTCATAAAGAAAATGAAACCATTCCTGTAGATACAGTAATTGGTATTATTCAATCAGCAGAGGCTGAAGAGATTACAGCTCCAAAGGAAATTATAACCCCGAAGGTTGAGATTCAATCGCCGAAGGTCGAGGTTTCTGAAAGGGAAAAGATTTCACCACTTGTAAAGACCCTTGCCAAACAGTATGGGATCGATTTAAAAAAGGTTAAAGGAACTGGGGAAGGTGGAAGGATAACAAAGAAGGATATTATGGATTATGTTGGTGTGAGGCCTGTTGAAGAAGTAAAGGAAAGGGAAGAGCTTATCCCTCTCAGTCCAAAAAGGAAGATTATTGCTGAAAGGATGTCCTTAAGCAAGAAGACCATTCCTCATGTAACTACCAACTTTGAGATTGATATGACCGGGATCGTAAAATACAGGGAGAAGAGGAAGGAGAGTTTCCTTAAGGAGAAGGACTTTAATCTGACCTATCTCCCTTTTATTATGAAGGCAGTAATTACTGCACTGAAGGAATTCCCGATACTGAACTCCACATGGACAGAAGATGGTATAAGGATAAAGAGATATGTGAACCTCGGGATCGCAACCTCCATAGAAGACGGCTTAATCGTTCCTGTAATAAGGGATGCGGACAAAAAGGATTTCCTCAGACTTGCCGGGGAGGCCCAGGATCTTGCTAAAAGAACAAGGGATAAGAAACTCAGTCCTGATGAGGTTCAGGAAGGGACCTTTACGATAACAAATTATGGTGTAGGTGGGAGCCTCTTCGGCAATCCGATCATCGTCCCCAACCAGTCAGCAATCCTCGGTATTGGGGCAATACAGAAAAGAACGATTGTTATAGATGACGCCATAACTATCCGCTCGATGATCTATCTCAGTCTTTCCTTTGATCACAGGATTCTTGATGGTGCACAGGCTGACCGGTTCATGAGGAGTGTCAAGGAGTTCCTTGAGACCTGGAACTACTGGCCGTAGCATACCGAAGTACTTCTCTTGACAAACCACTTCAATCTATTCTATTTTATTTTATGATCCAGAGTATGACTGGATATGGAAGGGGTGAGGAAGGGAGTTTTGTGGCAGAGATAAGGAGTTTTAACCACAGATACCTTGATATATCCATAAGACTTCCAAAGTCACTTTCTATATTAGAACTAAGGATAAAGAAGGTGCTCCAGGATAAATTTTCAAGAGGCAGGTTAGAGGTCTCCATAACAAGGAATGGAAAGACAGAAGCCAGATCTTTAGTTTTGGATAGAGAACTTGTCAATCAGTATTATAAACTTTTAGAGAGTCTGAAGACGGATTTTAATCTTAAAGGAGAGGTCGATCTAACTTTGATGGCATCTATGAAAGAATTTATATCTCTTAAGGAAGCAGAAGAAGATATCGAGGAAGCATGGAAGGATATAGAAGATGCCCTTGGAGATTCTATTAAAGAGTTGTTAACGATGAGAAGGGAGGAGGGAGAATTTTTAAGGGGAGACCTCTTGGGAAGGATTGGAACTGTAGAGCAACACCTTGAGATGATAGATAAAAAATGTCCTCAGATAGTTGAGGGCTATAGAGAGAGGCTCTTAGGGAATGTTAAGTACTTGTTAGCTGAAGGAGTAGAAATAGATGAGAGGAGAATTCATTTTGAGGTTGCACTTTTTGCTGAGAGGTGCGATATTACAGAGGAGATAGTGAGAATAAGGAGCCATATTGGTCAGTTAAGAAAGATGTTGGATGAAGAAGGTGCTATTGGGAAAAAACTCGATTTCCTCATCCAGGAAATAGGAAGGGAGGTAAATACTGTTAGTTCAAAGGCTGGCGATGCAGAGATTTCTTTAAATGTTATAGAAATCAAGGCGGAACTCGAAAGGATAAGAGAACAGATCCAGAATATCGAGTGATCAATGACACAAAGAATAAAGGAGTTAGGGATAATGAACGTTAGATTGATAAATATAGGATTCGGAAATGCCGTATCGAGCAACAGAGTAGTGGCTGTCGTAATTCCTGATTCATCTCCGATGAAAAGGCTTAAGGATGAGGCAAAGGAAAGGGGCAAACTCATAGATGCTACTCAGGGGAGAAAAACGAGGTCAATTATTATCACAGATAGCGATCATATAATCCTCTCTGCTTTGCAGGCAGAGACCATCACCCAGAGGTTCTCAGAGGGTGGGGGATGAGGAATGAAAATCCTGAAATGAGAATGGGGATACTTTTTGTGGTCTCAGCTCCGTCAGGGGCAGGGAAGACTACTCTTTGCCGGGAGATGAGCAGACTGATTCATAATCTCAAATACACAATATCTTATACAACAAGAACACCAAGACCAGGAGAGGTCAACCGAAAGGATTACACCTTTGTTACCCTAAAAGAGTTTAAGGATATGATTGAAAAAGGTGAATTTGCAGAGTGGGCGGAGGTACATGGTCATTTATACGGGACTCCGATAAAGGAACTTGAAAATCTCAGAAAAGAATATGATGTTATTCTTGATATCGATATCCAAGGTGCTAATCAGATAAAAAGGAGATATAGAGAAGGAGTCTATATATTTATTTTACCTCCGTCTATGGAGATACTGGAAGACAGACTTAAGAAGAGGATGGCAAACTCGGAGATTGAGATAAAGGATAGGTTAATGAAGGCAAGAGAAGAGATATCTGAATATAAAGAGTATGAATATATTATAGTTAACAACGATTTCGCAGAAGCCCTTTCAGAGCTAAAATCTATAATACTTTCTTAAAGATGCCGTAGAGAAAGGATAGATACTGGGTGGGTAGAAAGGTTAATTAATAATCCCCCCCCACCCCCCTTTACTAAAGGGGGAGCAGAGGGGGATTACAGAAAGGAGGTTTAAATGGATATCTTATCATTACCAATAGAGATAGAGGATAGTAAAATCGACAGCCGTTTCCGCCTTGTTATAATCACTTCCCAGAGAGCTAAGACACTCTCTGAGGGTGTAAAGGCACTGATAACAACAAAGTACAAAAAGAACACCACAATTGCCCTTGAAGAATCGGTCTTGGAAAAGCTTGATTATTTAACAGGAGAAGGGGCTGTGAAGGCAAAAGAGATAGCGAAGAAACTCGAGTTTAAGAAAAAAGTGACTGCGATAGCTAAAAAGGAAGGCAAGGAAGAAGAGCTTAGCGAACTTGAAAAAGATCTGAAGGTATACCTTTTGGAGAAGGCAGAGACAGAAAAGAGAAAGGAAGATATTTTTGGGGAGAGGGGAGAATAAAAGGAATTAATTTATGAATCTTACAGGGAAAAGGATCCTTTTAGGGATAACGGGGAGTATTGCTGCTTACAAGACGATAGATCTTATAAGGAGGCTTATTGACCTTGGAGCAGAGATTACTGTTACCATGACAAGGAGTGCACAGACTTTTATTACCCCCCTCACCCTTGAAACTGTGTCCAGAAAAAAGGTATTTACAGATCTAACTCAGGAACCACTGAGCCATATAACTCTTCTTGAGAATAATGATCTCTTTCTTATAGCGCCTGCAACTGCCAATATTATCGGGAAAATGGCATCAGGGATAGCAGATGATCTAATGAGTACACTCCTTATGGCTTCTCCTATACCGGTTTTAATGGTGCCTGCAATGAATAACTGGATGTATGAAAATCCTATTCTTCAGAGGAATAAGGAGATTCTTGAAGAAAAAGGAATAGAGGTCCTGGAACCAGAGTTAGGTGATCTTGCCTGTGGACATAAAGGTATAGGAAGATTTCCAGAAACAGAGAAGATAATCAAAAAGGTGATAGAAATACTTAAGAAAAAAGAGGATCTCAGGGGGGAGACTGTTCTCATTACGGCAGGTCCAACACGAGAGCCAATAGACCCTGTAAGGTTTGTTTCGAATAGATCCTCCGGAAAGATGGGCTACTCATTGGCGAGGGTAGCGTGGAGGAGGGGCGCAGAGGTTACCCTGATAAGCGGTCCAACAACATTAAAACCACCTTTCGGTGTCAATTATATTTCCGTAGAGAGGACTGAAGAGATGATGAAGAAGGTAATATCCTCTTTCGAAAATGCTACAATAGGTATTATGGCTGCCGCTGTAGCTGATTGGAGTCCTGAAGTATCACCGCATAAGATAAAGAAAAATGGTGGTACTCTGACCTTAAGGATGAAAGAAAACCCTGATATACTGAAGAAGATGGGAGACAGAAAAGGAAAGAGGATCCTTGTTGGGTTTGCGGCAGAGACAGATAATGCTGTCGAAAATGGAAAGAAGAAACTTATTGAAAAAAATCTTGATATGGTAGTGGTTAATGATCTGAGGGACGAAGGAGCGGGATTCGATGTGGATACCAATAAAGTAACGATGATAGATAGAAAAGGCAGGGTTTCAGAGCTACCTTTGATGTCCAAAATAGAGGTTGCTGACAGGATTATAGATAAGGTTATCGAACTGAAGAGAAGTCAGAATTTATCTTAGATATCCCTCAATAAGTAGATCTTCTCCTGATCTTCTAAACCTGAGGTCTTTCAGGATTATAGCATCGGTCAATCTTTCGGGAGATGTACCTCCAACAGAACCTTTTGAATTGGAACCCCCTATAATTTTAGGGGATAGGAATATTAAGACCTTATCGATAATCCCAGCCCTCAGCGCTGAGGCATTAGTCTCTGAGCCACCCTCTATCATAAGACTCATAATACCAATATTACCGAGTTCCTTCATTAAAAGGGGAAGATCAATATATCCTTCTTTTGAATCCACAGGGATTATCCTTATTCCCTTCTTCTCTAAGGCTATAATTTTATCTTCCGGCGCATCAGGGGATGTTACAATATATGTCTTTGACTCAGACGGTACTGGGTGGCTTAATCCCAATGATAGGTTTAGTTCAGGGTTAAGTATCCTTGCGGTTAAAGGAATCTTTAACTGACTGTCAAGTATTAACCTGTGGGGATTCCCTCCCTTAATTAACCTTACATTTAGCATCGGATCATCCATGAGCACTGTTCCGATACCCACCATTACAGCGTCAACTTCAGACCTTAGACGATGGACTATTTTCCTCGACTGCTCACCTGTTATCCATTTAGACTCTCCTGACCCAGTAGCTATTTTCCCATCAAGGCTCGACGCTATTTTAAGTATTACGAAGGGTATACCGGTGGTTATGTATTTTATATATGCCTCGTTGAGCCTTCTTGATTCTTCTTCAAGAATCCCTGTTATTACTTTTATTCCAGCCTTCCTCAGAATATTTATCCCTCCTCCTGAAACCTTTGGATTCGGGTCTACCATTCCAAGAACTACCTTTTTAACTCCAGACCTAATAATGGTATCCGTACAGGGAGGGGTCTTTTTATCGCGATGGCAGCATGGCTCAAGGTTCACATAAAGAGTTGCATCGGTTGCCTTTTCACCTGCCTCCTTGAGGGCAAGGGTCTCAGCATGAGGGTTTCCTGCCCTTTTATGGTAACCTTTGCCGATGACCCTGTTCCTTTTAACGATTATTGCACCGACCATCGGATTTGGACTTGTATCACCTCTTCCTTTCGCTGCAAGTCTCAAGACCGTTTTCATATAGTATCTGTCAGTCATATAGATTGAAACATACCATAGAGGTATATTATATGTAAACCCAAAATTGCCGATGGAATCAATATCCATTGCAATTACAAACGAGATGCCGAAACAAGTTCGGCATGACATCAAATGCCTGAAAATTGTCATTCTGAACTTGTTTCAGAATCTCTTTCAGCAATTTCGGGTGTAAAGCTATGGCTCTTGACACGGTAAGAAATATCAGAATAATATCCAGCATGGCACGTTTAAAATATAAAATATCGAGAGGACAGGAATCACAAGGGCCTGTCATTGTCCTTATCCACGGCCTCGGTATGACTGAGGGAGTATGGACAGAGCCTTATAAAGGAAGACTCCTCGGTGGACTTCTTTCCTTTCGGTATGTCCTTACAGACCTTCATAATAGACCCTTGCCTGTAAGCCTTGGTTTCCACGATTCTGCACCGAAAAGGAAGGTAAAGGGGATTACCCTTTCGAGACCCCTCGAAGACCTTCCAGACCCCCCTGAGCCTTTATGGCAATATCTCCAAAATCAGGGTTATGATCTGGTTACATGGACCCAACGGAGGCCGAGCGGGCCTATAGAGGAGGCTGTTAAAGAACTTGACTATATATTAGGAATCGTAAAAAAGAGGTTTCCTAAAAGGAATTTTGTCCTTTTAGGGCATAGCCGTGGAGGACTTATTGCGAGAAGATATCTCGATAGATTCTACAGGTATATAGGTGAGATCGTAGGTCTTATAACACTTTCGACCCCACATCACGGGAGTAGTCTCGCCTCATTCGGTAAAGTCCTGAGTCCGATTATTAAGACCCTTGC
>JACRGW010000020.1 GCA_016212195.1 Nitrospirota bacterium | reverse complement strand
TACTTGCTGGATCTAAATTCAACTTCTACAATGTGGGACTTCACGGCACACACAAAATCGGTAGTGTCGGACTTAAGTGGGAAGGCGATATGCAGTCTGGCAAGATCGGTACCTCCAAGTTCAAGGGCTATGGGCTCTGGGCAGATGCAGGCATCCCACTTGGATCGGCTACAGTAGTAGCTGGCGTTGCCATGGGCTCAGGACCGAAATCAGGAAGTGCTAATATTGACACATTCGTGACATCCCTCAGTGGAGACCCACATTATACCATGCTGTATGAGTATTTTGTCCCCTCTGCAGCAGGTGCAGTATATACAGGCATTGCGAACACCACCTATGGTAAGGTAGGTGCGAAATTTGCTGCATCAAAGGCTGTTTCTATTGCTCTTGATGGCTACTATCTAAGGGCTACAAAGACATCAAGCGGAGTCAGCAAGGCACTCGGCAATGAGATAGACGGGAAGATCTCGTACAAGATTTCTGATAGTTTAGAATACTACATATGGGCTGGATACTTCGCACCGGGTAAATTCTATGAGGCAACAACCAGTGGAACAGGTGGGAAAAAGGATGCTGCATACGCAGTTGACCACGCTCTCGTACTGAAGTTCTAACTCTGTCCTGTACCAAGACGGCACAGGACTCTGTTTAACGGCACAAAAAAACCGAGCCCCGATTCGGGGCTCGGTTTTTTATTTTATCACACTTTCTCCTTGACAATTCCTGATCTTTTTGATATGGTTATTTCGCAACCCTTCTAATAAAAACAATAAAACAGTCCTTTAAACTTAAACCTAATTTATAAAAATCTTTCTTGAAAGGGGGGAATAAAGATGACGAAGGCTGACCTTATAGATAAGATATCCTCCGGCGCAGGGATCAGCAAGACTGCTGCCAACAATGCCGTAAACATAACCCTTGATTCTATCAAGTCCGCTCTTAAGAAGGGACAGACAGTGTCCCTTATAGGTTTCGGGACCTTCTCTGTAGGAAAGAGAAAGGCAAGAAGAGGCAGAAACCCGAGGACAGGGGAAGAGATAAAGATCCCTGCTACTAAGGTACCCAAGTTTTCACCTGGCAAAGTACTTAAGGATGTAGTAAAATAGTCTGTGACTCGTTGAGTAATAATATCTTAGATTTTATAAGCAAGGAAGTGGGTTTCACTTCCTTGTTTTTTCTTGACAAGATATCAATAATTTAATAATATTCTGTGATAGAAATCAGGCGCGTAGCTCAGGGGGAGAGCGCTTCCTTGACACGGAAGAGGTCGGCGGTTCAAGACCGCCCGTGCCTACCACTGAAAAACGAATTAACAGGACGAAGGTAATAGGGATTAGAGATAGAATATCGATGAATATAATGTATATAAGGAAGGCATCATATCTCTATGATGCCTTTTTTCATGCAAGTTGCAAATAGTGAGGTTCATATTACTTTCGATGATAAGGAAGGGAGAGATGTCTACCGCCATAGTACATCCCATATTATGGCCCATGCAGTAAAGGAACTCTTCCCGGATGCCAAGCTCGCCATAGGTCCTGCAATAGAGGATGGGTTCTATTATGATTTTGATTATCACCGTCACTTTACCCCTGAAGACCTTATAATGATCGAGGAAAGGATGCGTGAGATAATAAAGGCAGACAGACCCTTTGTGAGAAAAGAGATAGACAGGGAAGAGGCGATCTCTTATTTTAAGAGTCGAGAAGAACCTTACAAGATTCAACTTATCGAAGAGATTAAGGATAAAAGTGTATCTTTATACCAGGAAGGAGACTTTGTTGATCTGTGCCTCGGTCCCCATATTCCCTCAACAGGAAAGGTGAAGACATTCAAACTCCTGAGTGTCGCAGGCGCCTATTGGCGTGGTGATGAAAGGAACCGTATGCTCCAGAGGATTTACGGCACCTCCTTCTCAAAGGAGGAAGACCTCGAGGCTTATCTCAAAAAGTTGGAAGAGATAAAGAAGAGGGATCACCGAAATATTGGAAGGGAACTCGGCCTTTTCAGTATCAATGAAGAGACAGGTGCGGGACTTATACTCTGGCATCCCAGAGGGGCTTTAATCAGAAAGACCATTGAAGATTTCTGGAGGGAGGAACATTACAGATGGGATTATGATCTTGTCTACAGCCCCCATATCGCAAAACTTGATTTATGGAAGAAGAGCGGTCACATAGATTTCTACAGGGAGAATATGTATTCCCCGATGGAGATAGACAATATAGACTATGAACTTAAACCTATGAACTGCCCCTTCCATATAATGATATATAAATCTGAGATTCGCAGTTACAGAAACCTACCCATCAGGTATGCCGAACTTGGTACGGTATACCGCTATGAACGTTCTGGCGTCCTCCATGGACTTCTCAGGGTAAGGGGTTTTACACAGGATGATGCACATATCTTCTGCAGGGAAGACCAGCTTCCTGATGAAATACAGAGGGTATTAGATTTTACCGTATTCGTTTTAAAGACCTTCGGTTTTCATGAATATGATATATTTCTCTCTACAAGACCAGAAGAATATGTGGGTACTTTAGAAAACTGGGAGAAGGCGACTTCCGCCCTTAAAATGGCGATAGAGAAAAAAGGGCTTTCCTACAGGAACGATATAGGTGCAGGGGTCTTCTACGGTCCAAAGATAGATATAAAGGTTAAGGATGCTATCGGCAGGGCATGGCAGTGCTCAACCATACAGGTGGACTTCAACCTTCCAGAACGATTCGATATCACATACAGAGGCGAAGATGGCAAGGAACATCAACCCATTATGATACACAGGGCTCTGATGGGTTCGCTTGAGAGGTTCTTCGGAGTTCTAATAGAACATTATGCAGGGGCTTTTCCTCTATGGCTCTCCCCTGTCCAGGTCAGGGTTCTTTCTATCACCGATTCCCAGATGGATTATGCCAGAAAGATAAAAGATGAACTCAGGTCAATTGGGATAAGGACAGAGGCCGATCTCAGAAATGAAAAGATTGGTCTTAAGATAAGGGAAGGCTCTATCGAAAAAATCCCCTATCTTTTAATCATAGGAGAAAAGGAGAAAAAAGGGAATACTGTAAATGTAAGGAAGCGTGGAGGAGAGAATCTTGGGGAAATGACTCTTCCAGAAATCATCGAGAGATTAAAGAAAGAGATAGAGGAGAAGCTATAATCCCCCTAAATCCCCCTTTAGTAAAGGGGGACTGAGGGGGATTAATTTTACTTCATGGAGGTGATAATATAACAAAAGGTATAAGGGTCAACAAGGGAATTAATGCAAAAGAGCTAAGGCTTATCGGACATGATGGAAAACAGCTCGGGATAATGTCAAGCAAGGAGGCATTACAGAAGGCAGATGAAGCCGGTTTAGATTTAGTGGAAGTTGCCCCTTCGGCTAATCCTCCTGTCTGCCGTATAATGAATTTCGGAAAGTATAAATACGAGCAGGCAAAAAAACAGCATTCAGCGAGGCACCATCAGAAAACGATACAGCTTAAAGAGATTAAGATGAGACCACATATCAATGAGCATGACCTCGACTTTAAGATAAGGAATATCAAGAAGTTCTTAGAGGCAGGAAATCGAACAAAGATAACTATGATGTTCAGGGGCAGGGAAATGGCTTATCCGGAGATGGGTAAATCAACCCTTGAAAGGATAGCCTCGGAAGTCACAGACATGGGGATTGTTGAACACCCTCCAAGGTTGGAAGGGAGGAATATGATCCTTATCCTTGTGCCGAAATAGTTGCACACTTTCATCGAAGTAATGGATTCTACACTATACTTCCCTCCCCCTTGACGGGGGAGGGTGGGGGTGGGGGTGAAGATAAAAAAGGAATTTACTCCCCTCCCCTTAATCCCCTCCCGCAAGGGGAGGGAAAATAATTTATGCAGAGGAGAAATCTTATGCCAAAACTAAAGACGCACAGAGGTGCTGCAAAGAGATTCAAGATCACAGGTAAAGGGAAGATAAAGAGGAAGAAGGCCTATCGGAGTCACCTCCTTACAGGGAAGTCCTCAAAGAGGACACGGAGCCTCAGGCGACCCGTCATCTTAGGCAAAACCGAGGAGGCGATAATAAAGAGGCTTCTTCCATATGGATAGAACAAATTAATTTTGTCATTGCGAGCCCGAAGGGCGTGGCAATCTCGTCTTTAAACTTGTCATGCTGAACTTTTTTCAGCATCTTTCGAGACCCTGAAACGAGTTCAGGGTGACAGTTTAAGATTGACTCGTCATCCCGATTTCTCGTGACTCCTCTCAATGACATTAAGAAAATTCAATAAGGAGGTATTAAAATGCCAAGAGCTAAGGGTGGATACAAGACCAGAAGAAGACGGAAAAAGATTCTGAAACTTGCCAGGGGTTATGTTGGAGGCAAGTCTAAACTCTTCAGGACAGCCACAGAGGCCGTTGACAGGGCATTGAGATATGCCTACAGAGATAGAAGGACAAGGAAGAGAGATTTCAGAGGTCTCTGGATCGTGAGGATAAACGCAGCGGCCAGAATGAATGGAATAACTTACAGCAGATTTATGCAAGGCCTCAGCACTGCCGGGATAGACCTGAACAGGAAGGTATTAGCAGATATGGCTGTCAGAGATCCTGATGGTTTCGCAAAGATTGCCGAGATGGCAAAGACAACCTCTGCGTAAACCGTGAACTGTGAACCGTGAACCGTAAACCCTTAAGTCTAACACAGCCCGAACTCGAAGAAATCCTTCAGAGCCTTCATCCTCTCGAGATAAAACTGCTCCATAGCTTCAGGGATAAGGAAGTCCTCTCATCAATAGAAATCATTAATAAGGGTCTGATAGACGAGTCCCGCCTTGATATGGCGTCAAACTGGCTGTTAAAAAAGGGTCTAATAGAGATAAATGGAGAAGAAGTTACATCCTTTGTTTCTCTTACTGAGACAGGTGGAGATTATTATAAAAATAATATTCCTGAAATAAGGATCCTTTCTGCACTTCGTGAGGGAAGGAGTTTTACAGTAAAAGACATCAATCATACCTTCCATCTCGACCCTTTAGAGGTGAGCTCTGCCCTCGGTACCCTGAAAGAGTCCAGTGTGATTCTGATAACTCAGGGAGGATTCTTAGAACTCAAGTCAGATAAAGATACAGAAGAATTCGAATCACTTCAGGATCTGATTGGATTAATTGGAGAAAAAGCGTCACTAAATCTCGATGACCTTTCAGATGAACATAAGTCTATAATAGAAGCCCACCACAGAAAGAGGGGGAAATCCAAGGGTATATTCAGGATATCGGAGAAAAGAAACAGGATCTTTTCATTGACAGAGAACGGCAGGTCAATCCTTTCGGTTCTGCTTAAACGGGGAGAGACCGGAGAAGAGGTTTCTCAATTAACCCCTGAGATGTTAAAGGAAGGGACATGGAAGAATAAAACCTTCCGCAGATACAATATCTCTCTCAGCCCTCCAAGGATCAGTATAGGAAAGAAACATCCCTATCGTGAATTTCTGGATTTTGTCAAATATAAGTTTATTGCTATGGGATTTGAGGAGATGCGTGGACCTCTGATCGAAAACGAGTTCTGGAATATGGATGCACTCTATATGCCCCAGTTCCATCCTGCAAGGGATATCCATGATGTCTATTTCACAAAAGAACCATCTCAATGCAGAGAGATCGAGAGCCCCTTCGGAACACGGGTGGCTGAAACACACATCCACGGTGGTAACACCGGCTCTAAGGGATGGAGATACCCCTTTGATATCAACAGGGCACGGAGGTTGATTCTCAGGAGTCAGGGGACGACAATCTCAGCACGTACCCTTGCCTCCGGTCCGAAGATTCCCGGTAAGTATTTTTCGATTGCCCGTTGTTTCCGCTATGACACAGTTGATGCAACCCACGCCCCTGACTTTTATCAGATCGAAGGGATCGTCCTTGGAGAAGAAATCAACTTCAGAACCCTCTTAGGACTCCTGAAACTTTTGGGGGAAGAAATAGCGATGGTTAAGGAATTCCGATTCCTCCCTGCCTATTTCCCTTTCACCGAACCATCAGTTGAACTGCACGGAAAGCACACGAAACTCGGATGGATGGAGCTTGGTGGTGCAGGGATATTCAGACCTGAGGTGACTATACCTTTGGGTGTAAAAGTGCCGGTTATCGCCTGGGGACTCGGTCTTGACAGAATGGCAATGGTAGCACTCGATATCAATGATATAAGAGATCTTTTCTCAAGAGATCTCGATTTTATAAGGACAAAAAAGATCAGGCTTTAGATGGCAACAGTAGATATAAAAAAGAAAGACCTTGAGAGGCTCTTTCGAAAGAGACTTACCCGTTCTCACCTCGAAGAATATCTTTCCCTCGCAAAGGCTGAATTGAAGGAATATAACATTGAAACGGATAGTCTCAAAATAGAACTTTCGGACAGTAACAGACCTGACCTCTGGTCTGTAGAAGGAATAGCCAGACAGATGAGGACCTACCTTTCAGGAAAACCAATTAACTATCCATTTTTGGGTGTGAGGAAAAAACATTTAAGGGAGATTAAGGTTTCGAGGGAGATGAAGCAGGTCAGGCCTTATATTTCAGCCTGTGCTGTCCTCGGGCTCAGGATGAACGAGGATTTCCTTGTCCAGATAATTCAGTCCCAGGACAAACTCTCAGAGATCTTTGGCCGGAAGCGCAGGATGGTCTCTGTCGGGATTTATGAACTTGACAGGATTCTCTTCCCTGTAAATTATATGCTTGCGGAACCGGATAGGGTTTCCTTCATACCGTTAGGTATGGACGAAAGGATGAACCTGAAGGAAATACTTGAGAGACATCCAAAAGGAATCATATATGGATCAATTGTGAGTAACTTCAAAAAATACCCTGTTCTTATCGACAGCAATGTCCAGGTACTGTCCTTCCCTCCTATTATTAATAGCAGGGAAATAGGTGAGGTAAAGACTGGGACGAAGAATATACTCGTAGAGGTTACGGGAATTGATCTGCGTATGGTAAACCTTGCAATCAATATCCTGAGTGTTAACCTCCACGACCGCGGTGCAAAGATCGAACCTGTTCTTATATCCTATCCCTATCCAACGGAATTCGGCAAAAAAGTAACCACTCCTTGTGATATGGTAGAACCT
>JACRGW010000021.1 GCA_016212195.1 Nitrospirota bacterium | reverse complement strand
TCCGATCCTTTTACCTTTTAGTTGCCCAAGGATTACAGCTAAGTCTTGCTCTTCTGGAAAACCAACGAAGTCTTTTTTACCAGTAATAACTGTCCCTTCCATATGACCTCCTGCGATACAAACAATATCGGTACCCCTGCCTATTCCTATGATGGCAGGGGGTAATCCGATGTATGCGAGGTCAAGCTCCTCTCTCCCGAAGGCATCCACGATAGCAGGCCCTGTACCGAAGAGCCTCCATTCGACATCAATACCGAGGCGTTCAATAAGGTCTCTCCTTTTCATCAATAGAATAGCGGTATGGTAGAAGGTAGAAATGTGTCCTATTCTGAGAGTCATATCCTTGAGCCTTGAAATATTTGAACCCATATGAGATAATTCCTTGCCATGTCGTCCCACAATTATTTGAAAATGCGATCCAATGTTAGTAATGACTGTAAAGACTATTTTATAGGTTTTTCTTTTAATATCAAAGATATTTTTCATTTTATATCATGCACCATAATTTTAAAAAGACCGCCTTAAAGGCAGCCATGGAGGCTGGTGACATATTAAGGAGAAATTTTGGGAAGAGGCATAAGATAGGCTATAAAGGTGAGATAAACCTTATCACTGAGATTGATCTCAGGTCAGAGCAGAGGATCACTAAGATACTTAAGAGAGAGTATCCAGACCATGATATCCTTGCAGAAGAGGGAGAAGGATTAAACAGGAAGGCAGAATACAGGTGGATTATCGATCCCCTTGATGGTACCACAAATTATGCCCACGGCTTCCCCTGTTTCTCAATTTCTATAGCCTTAGAGAAAAAAGAGAGGGTAATTTTGGGGGTTGTCTTTGACCCTTTAAGGAAAGAGATCTATGTTGCTCTGAAAGGTAAAGGTGCCTATCTCAATAGAAAGAAAATCAATGTCTCAAAGACCGAAAAACTCTCAGAGGCGCTTCTTGCTACTGGTTTTGCCTATGATGTGAGGGTGAGTCCAGAGAATAACCTTGACCATTTCTCTAATTTTATACTCGGTGCCCAGGGGATAAGGAGGGCAGGCTCTGCTGCACTCGATCTCTGTTATGTCGCATCAGGCAGGTTCGATGGATTCTGGGAGATGAAACTCAAACCCTGGGATATGGCAGCAGGATACTTGATTGTGAAGGAGGCAAGAGGGGAAGTAACAGATTTTAAAGGAGGGACATTTAATATCTTCTCCAAAGAGATCCTTGCGAGTAACGGAAAAATCCACGGGGAGATGGTTAAGGTGTTAAATTTAAGAAAAACCTATTGACAAGATGATAAATCTCTGATACGATTTTACCAAATTATAAATAACCATAAGGCATCATAGAGATGCCAAAAAACAAAAAGGAGGTGAAAATGGCAGAGAAGAAGAAAAAGGCAGTAAAGAAAAAGAAAGTAAAGAAGGTGGTGAAGAAAAAGGTTTTGAAGAAAAAGGTTAAGAAGGCGAAGTCCAAAAGGAAGCCAAATCCGGCATTCATGAAACCAATGAGGATCAGCGATGCTCTCTCAAAGATAGTCGGAAGCAAGCCACTCCCGAGGACAGAGGTAACCAAGAGGTTATGGCAGTACATCAAGAAGAATAGGCTGCAGGATACAGTGAATAAGAGGAATATTAATGCAGACGAAAACCTGATGCCGATATTTGGAGGCAGGAGGACGCTATCAATGTTTGAGATGACCAAACTGGTCAGCAGACATTTGAGCTAATTTAAGGTATAGTTAAATAGTTTTTGCTTATTATGAAATTTAAGGCAGGTAAGTATTTAAAAATTCTTACCTGCCTTTTTATTTTATTATTTATAAATCTAAAGGCTGAATGATTTCATAAACTGATATTTTTACCAGCCGTTATAATGGACTATCTCCTTTATATCTTTCCTTCTTTTTTCTTCCCTTATAAGTGGCTCTTTGGGATATCCCATGGCAATAGCTGCTACCACATCTATCCTCGGAGGAATCCTGAGAACAGTCTTAACCTTCTCGGGGTCGAAGGCAGCGATCCAGCATGTCCCCAGGCCTTCAGCAGTAGCTGAAGCCAGCATTTCGGTAAGTGCTATAGTAACGTCCACCCATGCATAGTTTATACTGTCAGCCTTCCTTACCCATGCCTTCTCTTTCTCAGCACATCCGACAATGATGACAGGTGCAGTTGAAAAATTCTTTTTGAGTAATTCGTCAAAGTCTTTTCTGTCTTTTTTCCGTTGAACTATAAAATGCCAGGGCTGACAATTTGCTGCACTTGGTGCCCTGCGGCCAATCTCGAGGATTCTGTCAAGAATATCATTATCGATATCCCTTTCGCTAAAATCCCTTACTGACCTTCTCCTTGTAAAGAGTTCATAGAAATTTGTAAGTTTTTCTTCCATTTTATCTCCAGAAATCTTGAAACATCTCTTTCATCTCTAAATGCAGTCTTAGTTCAGAATCAGCTTAGCCTGTATTTTCCGATTATGTCTTGATTGGCTGGCGTAACCTTTATAATTTCCTCTCCCTGTCCATCAGTTAGTGTAACTGAAACTTCAGGGTTATTTTTAAGATCAGAATATCTTGCACAGAGTGATGCACCAAGTTCTATGAATTCCCCAATATTGTTTCCTCTAAGGAGAACCAGGGGGCTGCCTGTTCCTCTAACGTCCATGATAAGATCATTCTTATCCTTCATTTTCCTTAGTTTGAGGTTTTCTTCTTTGTTCCTCCCAACTATTATCTTACATTCTCCTGATGGTCTGAAATGTCTGCCTATCTTAAGGAGATTGAGGTCATCAAAGTCAGGATTTGGTGTATATTGTAGTAGGTCTCTCAGGCGTCTTGAATATATAGGATCTGTTAGGAGACATCCTGAAGAAGGAGTTGGAAAACTCTTGAGGCTAAACTCCTCAGCAAGGAACGCCTGTATCTTTCTTGACCTCCCACTTATAGAAAGTAACTTTTCCCTATCCACTATACTCTTTATTTCAGGAACCGTTATGGGAAGGAGTTTTGCAGATAGGGGCCTGAGTAGTAGTCCTCTTAACCCACTATCCTTTGCTATTAGATCAAGGGTATCTCTTCTCTGAGACATAGGTCTCTGGCCAAGAACCTCTCCAGAAATAACAAAATCTGCACCGATAAGTTCCATTAATGTCTTTGCTTCTCTGAGCATAAGAACCCTGCAATCAATACAGGGGTTCATATTTCTACCATGGCCGTAGTGAGGATTCTTGACAATCTCTACAAATCGTTCTCCTAAATGAAAGAGCTTAAGATCGAAACCGTATTTACTTGCAATCGGAGCTGGATCTTTAGAGCAGGAGGATCTGTCAGTTATATCGCAGCCAAAATGAGTGAGAAATGTGATTGCCGTTACTTCTATTCCCTGTCTGAGGATCAATAGTATAGCAAGGGTACTATCAAGACCGCCAGAGAAAAGGGCTACAGCTCTATGAGACATGAACTTTTTCCTTATAACTTTTGAATAAGATAATAATACAAAGATAACGTTATCATAACTTACCTTATTTCGACTGGAAGTTCAACAGGTTTTATATAAATTGATATTTTTAAATCTTTATAGTAAACAAAAAATCTTACCATATATTGGTTCGACTAAAGTCGATCATACCTTATATTGTATTTTTGATAAGACAGGTTTTCCATTATCCTGAAAGTCTCTATTTTTTCTCATTTTTTTCTTGACAAACCTAAAAAGTTTGATATACTGCGTTTAAGTGGGAAAAAGTGGGAGAAAGTGGTAAATGTTTCAGGGTAGATTTATACATAACATAGATACAAAAGGTAGAGTAAGTATACCGGTAAAATTTCGTGAGATCATTGCCGAAAGATACGACAACAAGCTTGTATTGACAAACGATATTGACAAGTGCATCGTTGCTTACCCTCCTGATGAATGGGAGATGATCATAGAAAAGATTAAGGCCCTGCCTATGAAGAAGGAGGTGAGATTTTTTCAGAGATATTTTATCTCTGCCGCCATGGAGGGTGAGCTTGATAGGCAGGGCCGAATACTTATACCACCTACGCTCAGGAATTATGCAGAGTTGAATAAGGAGGTCTGCCTTGTTGGTGTAGGTAATAAAATTGAGATCTGGGACAGGAAGAAATGGGATAAGGCCATAATGCTTGAAGACAAGGAAGAAGACAAAGATAGAATAATAGATGTCTTGGCTAATTTAGGGATTTGATGTCTGGATTCTCTGTCGAAAGAAATGGTCATATCCCGGTTTTATTGAAAGAGGTGGTTGAAAGTCTTGATCCCTGTCCCGGTAAGATATTTATTGATGGAACTATAGGTGGTGGAGGTCATGCAAGGGAGATCCTGAAGAGGATAATCCCTGGAGGAAGGCTTATCGGGATTGATGTTGATGTTGAGACTCTGGAGGTGGCTGCCCGTAATCTCAGGGATCTCAGTGAGGGATTGATATTGATAAAAGGAAATTATTCAGACCTGAGAGAGATACTTCAGGGACTCGGAATTGACAGGGTAGACGGAATACTTCTTGATCTGGGTGTTTCTTCAATCCAGCTTAAGTCTGGGAGAGGGTTCAGTTTTAATGATACAGGTCCTCTGGATATGAGGATAGATATGTCAAAGGAAATGAAGGCATCCGATGTAGTCAATAGGTTTCCTGAGAATAAACTTGCCGAGATAATAAGGATGTATGGTGAGGAGAGGATTGCTAAAAGGATAGCCAGGGCTATTGTTAGGGCAAGACCAATAAAGATTCCGAGAGATCTTGCACGGTTGATAACAGAATTATTCCCAAAAGGCAGTAAAAGGATCCATCCAGCAACTAAGACATTTCAGGCCCTCAGGATATTTGTGAATGATGAGCTTAATTCTATCCGTAGGGCATTAAAAGATGGTTCACAATTACTTAGAAAAGGGGGGAGGTTCTGCGTCATATCCTTTCATTCATTAGAGGACAGGATTGTCAAAGATAGTTTCAAACAGAGTGAGGGGCTTAGGGTGCTGACAAAAAAACCGCTTATCCCGGGTATCGAAGAGGTAAAGAAAAATCCGAGGGCAAGGAGTGCAAAACTGAGAGTAGCCGAGGCGATATAGATAAAGTTCGGAGTTATGAGTTTAGAGTTAGGAGTTTAAAAAGAGATGAGCAGAAGAGTAAAGAGAAGACTGAATCTTAATCCCATTCTCGTTAAACTGGTTCTGTTTTCCCTTGTCATTATGAGCTTCCTTCTTGTTGTGTGGCAGGGGACTCAGGTGTTGAGGCTTGGATATCAGATAGAAAGAATGGAGGCTACGAAGAAGGAAATATTGAAAGAGAATAAGGGACTTCTTCTTGAGGTATCAACCCTTACCTCTTTAGATAGGATAGAAAAGATTGCTACGAGTCATTTGGGATTCAAGGTTCCTGATAGAAAAAATATCTTTATAGTAAAGGAACCAGAAGAAAAAAGCCAAAGACCGATTCTGGCTAAAGGAATACAGAGGTCTAAAAGTTGAAAAAGGGTGTAGAGATAAAGAACAGAAAGAGAATTCTTCTTGTCTCTCTCTTTATAGCGATTGGTTTCATTATAATAACATTGAGAGTCTTTCTCATCATGGTTATACAGCATAACCAATATATGAAGAAGGCAGAAAGACAGCACCAGAAGACTATTCATATTGAACCACTCAGGGGAACGATCTATGACAGGATGGGAAGGGAATTGGCTGTGAGCGTTGAGCTGGAGTCCCTTTATGGTGTTCCTTCGGAGATAGAGGATCCGAAATTTGTGGCTGCCAAACTCTCTTCTGTTTTGGGGATGAGTTACCATTCTATAGAAAAGAGACTCGAAGGACATAAGAATTTCATATGGTTGGATAGGAAACTCGATCCAAACAGGGTTAGAAAGATTAAGGACCTGAGTCTAGACTCAAAGGAAATAGGGTTTCTTACAGAGAGTAAAAGATTTAACCCAAAAAGGAGCCTTGCAGGACATCTCCTGGGTTTTGTAGGTATGGATAATCAGGGTTTAGAGGGGGTGGAGTTTGCCTACGACAAAGAGTTGAAGGGAGAAGTGGGATGGCTGATTCTCGAGAGGGATGCCTTGGGGAGAAATATCTTCCCTTCGAAACATAATTATAAACCTTCCTCTTCTGGTAAAAACCTTTTTCTTACGATTGACGAAGTTATTCAGCATATTACCGAAAAAGAACTCGATAAGGGGATGGAGAGATGGAAGGCGAAGGGTGCTATGGTTATAGTAATGAATCCGAGGACAGGTGAGATATTATCTATGGGGGTAAGACCTGAATTTAATCCAAACATCACAGGGAGCTATAAATCTTCCGACTGGAGGAATAAGGCTATTACAGACTTATATGAACCGGGTTCTACTTTTAAGGTTATCTCTTCTGCAGCTGCCTTGGAAGAGGGGATTGTAAAAGAAAAAGATCTGTTCGATTGCAGTAAGGGGGAGATAGAGGTAGGTGGAAAGATAATGCGGGATGCCCATAAACATGGTGTACTATCTTTCGCAGAGGTAATACAGAAATCAAGTAATGTTGGGGCGATCCAGGTAGGAATGAAATTAGGGAAGAATAGGTTTTATAAATATATAAAGGATTTTGGTTTTGGAGAGAAAACAGGGATAGATCTTCCCGGAGAGTCTCCTGGAAAAGTGAGGGAAACAAAGAAATGGTCCGGGACATCTATTGGCGCTATATCTATAGGTCAGGAGATAGGGGTAACACCTCTCCAGTTGTTAGTGGCATTCTCTGCTATTGCTAATAATGGCCACCTGATGAAACCCTATATAGTATCTGAGATAAGGGATTATGAGGGTAAACTTGTTAAAAGTTTTAAATCTCAAGTGATGAGAAAGGTTATTTCAGAGAGTACGAGTAAGAGACTTACAGATATTCTGAGGACAGTAGTGGAGGAAGGTGGGACTGCAACAAAGGCGGCTATAGAGGGGAATCTTGTGGCAGGAAAGACAGGGACTGCCCAGAAGATTGATCCAGAAACAGGTACTTATTCTCATCAGAGATATGTCAGTTCCTTTGTGGGTTTTCTTCCTGCCGATGACCCCAAGATATCTATTATAGTTGTAGTCGATGAGCCTCAAGGGGCTATTTATGGTGGAAGTGTTGCCGCACCGATCTTTAAGGAGATAGCAGAGCAGGTACTGACATATTTAAAGATTCCTATAATGGAACAAGGCCATACCCTCTTACTTTCTAAGGGGCCATGAGACTTAAAGACCTTATCAGTCCCTCAGAAATAAAGGGGATTAAGGGGGATATAGAGGTAGAGATTAAAGATATAGTCTATGATTCAAGGAAGGTTAAGGGGGGATCACTCTTTGTTGCCATAAGGGGTTATATCACTGATGGACATGGCTATATAGAGGATGCCCTCAAAAGGGGTGCAATAGCGATTGTAGCAGAGGAGTTCGATCTGTCGGTCCTGAAACAAGTTCAGGATTACAGTCGGGAACCAACAGCATTCATAACAGTCTTCGATTCAAGAAGTGCCCTTGCCCTTCTGTCAGATAGGTTTTATGTTCATCCCTCCGGTACCCTTAAACTCATCGGAATCACAGGGACTAATGGAAAGACAACAACCTCATATCTTATTAAGTCGATCCTCGATGTTTCTGGGAAAAGGGTTGGACTTTTAGGGACGATAAATTACATTATAAAGGAAGATAGAATCCTACCGGCTTGTTACACAACTCCTGAGGCATTAGAACTTCAGGGGTATTTATCGGATATGCTGTCCGGAGGGATGGAGTATGCAGTACTTGAGGTATCCTCCCATTCCCTATCCCTCCAAAGGGTGGTTGGTTGTGAGTTCGAGTTAGTCCTCTTCACAAATCTTTCCCAGGAACATCTGGATTTCCACAGAACAATGGAAGAATATTTCGGGGCTAAGAGGAGAATTTTTGACCTGCTCAGACCGGGTGGGGTTGCTGTGATTAATATAGATGACCCATCCGGAAAGTCTCTTGCAGGAAACCTTAAGGGTAATATCCTCAGTTTCGGGCTATCCGGTGATGCCGATCTGAGGGCCGTCGGAATTAACTCTACGCTTAAGGGGCTTACATTCGAAATTGAGTTGCCTAAGGGAAAGATCAAAATAGAGTCACCTCTTATTGGGATACATAATGTCTATAATATCCTTGCTTCAGCAGGGGCAAGCCTGAGTCTCGGTATTCCTCCCTCGAATATAAAACAAGGAATAGCGAGGATGAAAAGTATCCCAGGAAGGTTCGAGAAGATAGAGGAGGGTCAGGATTTTACCGTAGTGGTTGATTATGCCCATACCGAGGATGCATTAAAGCAAGTTCTTACAACAGCAAGAGAACTTTTAGAAAGGGAACAAGGGTCAAGAAGAGAAGAGGAAGCGGGAAAAATCATTACGGTCTTCGGATGCGGTGGAGATCGGGATAGAGGGAAGAGACCAAAGATGGGTGAAGCAGCATCCACACTCAGTGATATTGTGGTAATAACATCGGACAACCCGAGAAGCGAAGATCCCTCGGTAATTATAAGCGAGATCGAAGGAGGAATCAGGGCTATAGGGATGAGCAATTACAGTGTCGTCCCTGAAAGGAGAGAGGCTGTTGAGAGGGCAATAGGATTAGCCGAAAAAGGGGATTTTGTCCTTATAGCCGGAAAGGGACACGAAGATTATCAGATCGTCGGCGATAAGAGACATCCCCTTGATGACAGAAAGGTTGCAAGGGAAGCGATATTGAAAAGGGTTGTTCAGGGGACAAGGGGGTAAGTAGTAAAGATGCATGATACAGGATGCATGGTGCAGGATATGGATATCATGTATCATGAATCTTATATCATGGATCCTGATTATAAGGCGATGCTTACCTTAGAAGATATATTAAAGGCAACGGGAGGTAAGGTTCTTACCGGAGAAAGGGGAGTGCTATTTTCAGGTGTCTCTACCGACTCAAGAATGATAAAAGAAGGGGATATATTCATTGCCCTGAAGGGAGAGAGGTTCGACGGGCATGATTTCATTGGAGATGTTATTTCTAAAGGTGCAAGGGGAGCGATTGTAGAGAGGGAAGGGAAGTTCACAGTTCACGGTTCACGGTTTGCGGTTATTCTGGTTCAGGATACACTCAGGGCACTTCAGGATATAGCACATTCCTTGAGGATGAGATATGACATACCTGTAATAGGCGTTACCGGTTCCAACGGGAAAAGTACAACAAAGGAGATGATCGCTTCTATACTATCGAAGAAGTGGAAGGTTCTTAAGAATGAGGGGAATATAAACAACCATATAGGTGTTCCTTTAACCCTTCTTAAAATTATGCCTGAATATGAGGCCGTTGTTACAGAAATGGCTATGAGGGCAGTTGGAGAGATAAGGAGACTCGCAGAGATAGCGATGCCGACGATCGGAGTAATAACCAATATAGGCCCTGCACACCTCGAAACCTTAGGGGGGCTTGATAGTGTGGCGAAAGCCAAAGCAGAGTTACTTGAGGTAATAAATGAAGAAGGGACAGCGATCCTTAATTATGATGACCCCTATCTTAGAGGACTCGATCTTTCAGGATACAAGGGATGGGTGGTAAATTTCGGATTCGGTGATGATGCCGATGTAAGGGCTGTGAAGGTCAGGCTCAAAGGATTATCATCTACATTCTCGATAGTTGTTAAGACAAATATTCTTGATTACCTCTTGCCATCAGTAATGCTTCCTTCAACAGCACCAGTAATTGGAAAGAAAAGGGAGATGAAGATTGAGGGGATACATCTCCCTGTTCCCGGGAGGCATAATATCTATAATGCCTTAGCAGCCGTCTCTGTAGCTCTTAGTCTGGGATTTGATCAGGAGGCCGTTAAAAAAGGATTGGAACATTTCAGCCCTCTTCCGATGAGGTCTGAAGTGATAGATATCGGAGGTAGAAAGGTTATAAACGATGCCTATAACTCTAATCCTGAATCTCTGGAGGCTGCTCTGCAGGTCCTTATCAATATATCAGATAAAGGAAAAACTATAGCTGTTCTCGGTGACATGCTCGAATTAGGAGATTATCAGGAGAAGGCCCACAGGGAATTAGGTTCTAAAATAGTGAATATGGGAATAGATGAGTTCATAGCCGTAGGAGATCTCATGAGGTATGCAGCAGAGGCTGCACAAAGAGGAGGAATGAGAAGCGAAAAGATACATGTATGTAGAAACCCTGAAGAGGCGAAGATGGTTCTCAGGGATGTATCGAAAGAGGGAGATACTATACTGATAAAGGGTTCAAGGGCTATGGAAATGGAAAAGGCCCTTGTCGGAATCGACTCATTCCGAGAGAGGGGGGGGTAATGCTATATCACCTTCTTTATCCCCTTAATGAAATATTCTCTCCCTTTAATGTCTTCCGCTATATCACATTCAGAACTGCCTGGGCAACGATTACTGCCCTTATGATTGCGTTCCTTGCAGGGCCATGGCTCATAAAGAAACTTAAAGAATTTAAGGTTGGCCAGCAAATAAGAGGTGATGGTCCCAAGTCCCATCTGAACAAAGCAGGTACACCAACAATGGGGGGGATTCTCATTGTCGGAGCCATAGTGATCTCTACGGTTCTCTGGACTGATTTGAAGAACAAGTATGTATGGTTACTCCTCTTTACAACCGTAAGTCTTGGCATCCTCGGATTTATTGACGATTACCTTAAGATAAAGAAAGTAGAATCAAAAGGTCTCAGTGCAAGGTATAAGTTTCTCTGGCAGATAGTTATGTCTTTAATCGTTACGTTAGTACTCTATTTTGATCCTAAGGATCCCTATAATTCAATGCTCAGTATCCCCTTTTTTAAAAGGTGGCTTATAGATCTTGGAATTTTCTATATACCCTTCGCAGTTATTGTAATAGTCGGAGCCTCTAATGCAGTCAATCTTACTGATGGCATAGATGGTCTTGCGACAGGTCTTGTTGGGATCGCTGCCATAGCAAACGCAGGACTTGTCTATATCTCCGGCCACGCCCAGTTCTCGAAGTACCTTCAGGTTCTCTATCTTCCGGGAACAGGTGAACTTACTGTATTCTGTGGTGCCATGTTAGGGGCATGTCTGGGGTTCCTGTGGTATAACTCTTTTCCTGCAGATGTATTTATGGGGGATGTAGGCTCTTTAAGTCTTGGAGGTGCCTTAGGAGCTCTGGCAGTAATCACGAAGCATGAGATAGTGCTTACAATGGTCGGAGGGATCTTTGTTATTGAGGCACTATCTGTTATCTTCCAGGTAGGTGCCTACAAGCTTACAGGTAAGAGGGTATTTAAGATGGCGCCCATCCACCATCATTTTGAACTTAAGGGATGGCCGGAGCCTAAAGTTATTATCAGATTCTGGATTGCCGGGATTATCCTTGCACTTTTGAGTTTGAGCACATTGAAATTGAGGTGAAGATGATAGTAGACAGAATACAGCATACAGTATACAAGGTTACATTAAAATTATCTCTTTTCCTAATATCTTTCCTGTCTACTGTTCTACTGTCTACTGTCTACTCTCCTGCTGATGAACTCACAGCAAAGGCAGCAATAGCCATAGATGCTGATACAGGGACGGTTCTATATGCAAAAAACCCATATTTAAAGAGTCCCCCTGCAAGCACAGCGAAGGTGATGACCGGCCTTCTTACCTTAGAGAAGTCTGGTACGGAAAAGTTGGTTAAGGTAAGCACCAATGCATCTGCAGCATCAGGATCGAGGCTCAAACTGAGTGAAGGTGATAAGGTAAGGACCGAAGAACTCCTCTACGCCCTTTTACTCAAATCTGCCAATGATGCGGCTGTTGCGCTGGCAGAGAGTGTGGCAAGAAGCGAACCGAATTTCGTTAAGCATATGAATAAGAAGGCGAAGGAGATTGGTGCAAAAAATACACATTTTATTAATGCGAGCGGACTGCCAGGAAAGGGGCAATATACGACAGTCACCGACCTGTCCATTATTATGAGAGAGGCGCTGAAAGAGCCATTCCTTGCAGAGATATTGAGGACCAGGGTGGCGGTTATAGAGTTGGAAAATGGAGAAAGAAAGATTGCCCTGAGAAACCATAATAAACTCCTCTGGATGTACGAAGGTGCTGAAGGTGGGAAGACAGGATATACAATTAGTGCGAGACACTGTTTTGTGGGAGAGGCATCCAGGGATGCAAAGAGGGTCATCATTGCGATCCTCGGCAGTAAAAGACTCTGGGAGGATGCTACTTTCCTTTTTGATAAGGGGTTCAGAATACTTTCCAGGGAAGAAAAACCTAATGTTTACTTTACGAAAGAAATGAAGAGGAATGAGAAGGCAGGGACAAAAAAGCGGAATGCAAGAATTAAAATCTAAAACCTTTTCTGATAACAGGGTAGGATTGAGTAATTTAAAGACTTTGACACTGACAGGTAAGAGAGTAACGGTTGTAGGTCTTGCGAGAAGTGGAGTGGCAGTCTCGAATCTCCTTGCCTCACTTGGTGCCAGGGTAATTGTGACTGATACTAAAGGTAAAGATGTGTTAACAGAGGCGATGGGTGAGCTCGAAAAATCTGTTGAACTGTCCTTAGGTGGGCATCCTGACAGGGTCTTTCTTGAAACAGATTTTATTGTGGTAAGCCCAGGGGTTCCGATGGATATAAGACCTCTTGCCCTTGCAAGAGAGAATAATGTTCTAATAATAAGTGAACTTGAGCTTGCCTATCTTCTGACAGACATACCAATTATAGCAATAACGGGTACAAATGGGAAATCAACTACTTCAACCCTGATAGATCTTATGCTGGGGAAGTCAGGTTTTAAAGCAATCATAGGAGGCAATATCGGTAATGCCCTGACTGGTGAAATTTCTAAGTTGAAGTTTACGGGTAAGGGTTCACAGTTAACTGTTGACTATATTGTCGCTGAGGTGTCGAGTTTTCAGCTTGAAGGTATCGATACATTCAGGCCAAAAGTGGCAACAATCCTCAATATTACTCCAGATCACCTTGATCGGTACAGGGGTTTTAAGGATTATGTTGATGCGAAGGCCAGGATTTTTAAGAATCAGAGAGAGGGTGATTCCCTTGTCCTTAATGCAGATGACCCGGAGACAATGAGAGTTGAAAGTGAAAAATTGAGAAAGAGAAGTGAAAAACCGAAGACCTTTTATTTCAGCCGAAGTAAAGATGTTGAAGGTGTCTATTACAAAGATGGGGCAGTCTACTGTAATCTCCACAATTTTAGCGCCCCCGTTCCTCACTCCAAACTTATCGGTACGGATGAAATAGGAATCAAGGGAGTCCATAACCTGGAAAACGCTATGGCAGCCTCGGCGATAGCATTGCTGGCTGGTTGCAGGGTTGATGCCATAAGAGAGGCTTTGAGAGAATTCGACGGCTTAGAACACAGGCTTGAGTTTGTTGATGAAATAAAGGGGGTGAATTTTGTTAATGACTCAAAGGGAACAAATGTTGGGGCTGTACTTAAATCACTTGATAGCTTTAATTCTCCCATAATCCTTATAGCAGGTGGCCTTGATAAAGACTCTGATTTTACTCCTTTGAGATATTCTGTAAGGGAAAAGGTAAAACACCTTATATTAATAGGAGAGGCTAAGGACAAGCTCGGAAAGGTTCTCAATGGTTATACAGAGATATCCTATGCCTCATCTATGGAGGATGCTGTTTTGATGGCTCATCAGAAGGCATCTATTGGTGATACGGTTTTACTTTCTCCTGCCTGTGCAAGCTTTGATATGTTCAAGGATTTTAAGGATAGAGGTAAAAGATTCAAAGAGGCGGTAAGGAGGCTTGGATATGCATGAAAGATCAGGATATGACCGGATACTTATGATCTCGGTACTGATACTTGTAGTCTTAGGTATCGTTATGATCTATAGCTCCAGCGCTTTTATCGCTATGCAGAGATATAATACCCCCTTCTATTTCTTAAGGAACCAGGTTCTTTGGGCAGTCATAGGTATAATCGGAATGGTCATAGCAAAAAACTTCGATTATAAGAAGCTTAAAAGTTTATCGCTACCCCTTATTGTTATCTCAGTTTTACTGCTTATCATTGTACTCATCCCTAATATCGGGAAAGAAGTAAATGGGGCAAGGAGGTGGATCAGAGTTCTTGGTTTTTCTTTTCAGCCTTCTGAACTCGCTAAACTCACCTTGATCATCTCTATATCTGCCTATATTGCAAAGATGTCAGATAGGATGGGAGATTTTGTTTATGGGTTCTTTCCTCCAGTAGTCCTTCTGGGTGCGTTCCAGATTCCTATAATATTTCAGCCCGATATCGGGACGGCGCTTGGATTGGGGATTATGGTTATAACATTACTCTATATTGGTGGCGTGAAAGTTCCCCACATCCTTTCTCTGGGGATACCCCTTATCCCCTTCATTGTTAAGATTGTCTTCAACGAAGGTTACAGAAAAAAGAGATTAATAGCCTTCATTGATCCCTGGAGTGATCCTACCGGGGCCGGATTTCAGGTGATTCAATCTTCTTTGGCATTAGGAAGCGGAGGAATTTTTGGGCTCGGTCTTGGCGAAGGAAAACAGAAACTATTTTTTCTTCCTGAACCACACACAGATTTTATTTACTCCCTTATAGGTGAAGAACTTGGTTTTTTTGGGGCATCGTTAGTGGTACTCTTATATTTGATAATCTTATGGAGGGGGACGAGGATCGCTGTCAGGACAGAGGACCTTTTTGGACGATTTTTGGCTATGGGACTGACCATTATGATCGGAGTTCAGGCAATGATGAATTTAGGGGTTGCAAGCGGACTTTTACCTCCGAAAGGGCTTCCCCTTCCCTTTGTGAGTTTTGGAGGGTCATCCCTTTTGATAAACATGATAGCCCTGGGAATACTTCTGAATATATCGAAGAGTATTAATACGATATCCCTGGCTCAATCCTCTACTATAAAGAGAAAGAGTTGGGTGAAATCGAAAGGTAGAGAGGATTCATTTAACCTATGAAGGTTCTAATTGCAGGAGGAGGAACAGGTGGGCATCTATATTCGGGGATAGCCATAGCAAAGGTGTTTAAGAACATGAATAGCGCAACAGATATACAGTTTGTAGGTACGAACACAGGGATAGAAAATAAAGTTGTACCTCAAGAAGGTTATTCACTCAATACAATAAGGATTCGACCCCTCGCAGGACATAAATTCTTAAAGGTGCTATCATCCGTTAGCAGATTCCCCCTTGCCGTGTTAGATTCTTTAAAGATACTTAAAGATGTAAACCCTGATATTGTGATAGGGCTTGGAGGTTATTCATCAGGTCCACTGGTCATGATGGCGGCTTTAAAAGGGATACCAACGGTGATAGTTGAACAGAATGTTATCCCCGGTATTACGAACAGAATCCTGTCAAGATTTGTTGATGCCATTGCGATAAACTTCAAATCCTCAGAGATCTTTTTACCTAAAAAGAAGGTCTATCTAACAGGGAACCCCATAAGAGAAGGGATAACTTCAGGAGTGAAAGAGGAGGCCCTCAGCTTATTCGGATTAAAAGAAGGTCTTTTCACAATTCTTGTCCTTGGTGGAAGTGCAGGGGCACATAGGATAAACATGTCTATGGCTGAGGCCCTCGGTTATCTTAATGACCTTAAGGATAGAATCCAGATTGTCCATCAAGCAGGAGATAAGGATTATAAGGAGATAAGTGAATTCTACAGGTCGAAGGGGTTTAAAGGTATTGTTCTACCATTTATAGATAGGATGTCTGATGCCTATGCAGTTGCAGACTTAGTCGTATCAAGGGCAGGGGCTGGTACTCTGTCCGAAATAACAGCCTGCGGAAAGGCCTCTATACTGGTTCCCTATCCCTATGCTGCAAAGAATCATCAGGAAGTTAATGCAAGGGTTCTCCTTGATGTAGAAGCGGCGTGGATTATCTTGGATAGGGAACTTGATGGAGAAAGGCTTGCCTCTGAGATCAGGGGTCTTATGGAAGACCCTGAGAGGCTATGGCAGATGGAGAGGGCAAGTAAGAGACTCGGAAATAAAGATGGGGCAAAAAAGGTAGTAGATATCATATTAGATTTGATTCGGGGTACGGACTCCGGGGTTAAGCTGGTATGTTCAAAAAGGTAAGGAATATCCATTTTATTGGTATTGGAGGGGCAGGGATGAGCGGGATAGCCGAAGTCCTTCTGAACCTTGGACACAGGGTGACAGGGTCGGATATTAAGGAGTCTGAGGTAACAAGACGTCTCAGGGAGTTAGGAGGTGGAATATTCATAGGCCATAGACCTGATAATATTTCAGGTGCACATGTCGTTGTTATTTCTTCTGCTATAAGAAAAGAGAATGTAGAGGTAATAGAGGCAAGGAAAAGGGCGATACCCATCATCCCAAGGGCCGAGATGCTGGCAGAACTGATGAGGCTTAAATACAGTATAGCTGTTGCAGGTGCCCATGGGAAGACAACAACAACCTCTATGGTAGCGACTGTCCTTGCAGAAGGAGGTCTTGATCCAACCGTTGTTATAGGAGGCAAACTGAATAGCCTTGGCAGTAATGCCAAATTAGGTCAGGGAGAATTTCTTGTTGCAGAGGCAGATGAGAGTGATGGTTCATTCCTGAAGCTCTCTCCTACCATTGCTGTTGTAACCACTATAGACAAGGAACATATAGATTATTATGGCAGTATGGAAAAGATAAAATATGCCTTTCTATCCTTCATCAATAAGGTGCCGTTCTATGGCCTTTCTGTACTCTGTTTTGATAACCCTTACATAAGAGAGATAATGCCTAAGGTAGAAAAGAGGTATATCTCTTATGGACTTGAATCGGGGGCCAGCCTTACTGCGAAGGGAGCCCATCTTGAGGGTATGGGCTCCCACTTTGAAGTCTTCTCCGAAGGAAGGTCTTTAGGGCACTTTAGACTGACAATGCCGGGGATGCATAATGTCTCAAACTCATTAGTTGCAATTGCTGTGGGAATAGAGCTTGGTATTGATATAGAAGTAATAAAAAATGCACTCATAGTGTTCAGCGGTGTGGAGAGGAGGTTCCAGGTAAAGGGGAATGTGGAGGGGATAATCTTTGTGGATGATTATGGACATCATCCTACAGAGATCAGGGCGACCCTTTTGGCTGCAAAGACAGGATTTGGTCGAAGGGTAGTTGTCCTCTTCCAGCCTCACCGTTATACAAGGACGAGGGATCTCCTGTCTGAATTTTTCACTGCCTTCGATCAGGCCGATAGGGTAATCATTACTGATATATATCCTGCAGGAGAAAACCCAATAAATGGTATTTCATCCTCTTTGATCTACGAGGGAATCAAGAAGAAGGGTCACAGGGATATAGCTTACATCTCTGATAGGGAGGCAATACTGAAGGATCTTAGTGAGAACCTGAGATCAGGGGATATCTTTTTAACTCTCGGTGCAGGAGATGTATGGAAGATTGGGGAAGAGTTATTAAGATTGAAGACGAAAGAATTGGTTCGTTGAAAGGGGAAGCCTGGAAAGAAATGTTTAGAGAAATCTCATTGAAAGGCGGGGTAAGATTCAATGAGGCAATGGGAAGACATACCTCATTCAGAATAGGTGGGCCTGCGGAGGTTATGTTTTTTCCAAAGGATGTCCCTGATCTTAAAATGGTTCTGAAAGTGGCAAGGACTAAAGGTATTCCTGTATTCATACTCGGTATGGGTACAAATCTCCTCGTAAGGGATGGTGGTATTCCAGGGATTACGATAAATCTTAAGAATCTAAATAAGATTAAGTTCCTTAAAACTCCGAACTCCGAACTCAAAACTCAAAACTTTATATATGCAGAGGCAGGAGTTACTCTGCCAAAGCTCCTTTCCTTTGCGGCTAAGAATGGCCTTGAGGGTTTTGAATTTACGGCAGGTATTCCAGGGGCCCTTGGGGGGGCAATTGTGATGAATGCAGGGACAAAGGAAGGTGAGATGAAGGATGTCCTTGATGGTGTGACGCTGATAAATAACGATGGTGAACTCGTGGTAGTTATGAGGAAAGATATCCCTTTTGGCTACAGAAGGTCAGGTCTTGGAGGCATGGTTATAGTTGGTGCTACCCTTAGACTCAGGAGAGGAGAGCCCGATGATATTAAAAAGAGGATCAGGGTTCATCTCGAAGAGAGAGCTATGAAGGAACCCTCAGGGCTTCCGAATGCAGGTTCTATCTTCAAAAATCCTGAGTCTGATTCTGCTGGAAAGATTATCGAGGAAATAGGACTGAAAGGTTTCAGGATGGGTGATGCCGAGATATCTCAGGTTCATGCAAACTTTATCGTAAATAAAGGAAAGGCTAAGGCCTCTGATGTAATTTCTTTAATGAGAGTTATTGAAGAGAGGGTTTTTAAGGAGAAGGGAATTATCCTTGAACCTGAGATAAGGATTGTTGGAGTGAATGATAACTGATAGAAAGGTGGGCGTCTTGATGGGAGGTACCTCTTCTGAAAGGGAGATATCCTTAAGGAGCGGAGTGGCGATTTATAATGTCTTTAAAGAGAGGGGTTACAACTCAGTATCGATAGATGCAGGGAAAGATGTGGCTGATGACATAAAAAGAGAGAAGATAAATGTGGCATTTATTGCACTCCATGGTGGATGGGGAGAAAATGGTGCGATACAGGGGTTACTCGAGGTGATGGGGATTCCTTACACAGGCTCAGGAATTCTTGCGTCTGCATTGGCAATGGATAAGATCGTCTCGAGGAGGATTTTTGAACAGCAGGGACTGAATGTCCCCCGTTATGTTGTCATAGAGAGAGGAATCTCAGACTTCAGATCTCAGATTTCAGACCTCAGGCTTCCCCTTGTAATTAAGCCATCGAGCGAGGGTTCGAGTATAGGTGTTAATATTATAAATAAAATGGAAGAATTAGAGGAGGCGGTCGGAAACGCCTTCCGCTACGGAGAAAAGGTAATCATAGAGGAATTTATCGATGGAAAAGAGATCCATGTAGGGATCCTGGATAATAAAGCCTTGGGGGCGATAGAGGTAAGACCAAAGAAAGGGTTTTATAGTTATGAGGCCAAATATACACCAGGGTTTACTGATTATATCTATCCACCAGCTCTTAGTAATAAAGAATATAGGGATAGCCTTGAATTGGCGCTCAAGGGCCATATCGCTCTTGGATGTGACGGGGCAACGAGGGTAGACCTGAAGGTGAACAGAGAAGGTATACCTTATATACTTGAGGTTAATACTCTTCCCGGAATGACCGCTACAAGCCTTTTACCAAAGATCGCCCAGGGGGTAGGGATCGGGTTTAATGAGCTTGTGGAGAAGATTCTTGAGTTGGCATTAAAGAAGGTCAGGGAGGTATGAAGGTGTTCTTGAAGAAGAGATACAATAAGAAGAAAATCTCCAGAAAGGAAAAGATGGCGAAGATCTTTAAGAAAACTGTTTTAGCCATTTCAATCCTGACTGTCCTTCTCTTTTTTTTACACCTCTACCGAACTATTTCTGGATTAGAAATATTCAAGGTAAGAGAGATCGAGATAAAAGGTAATCATCACCTCTCTCGAGAATCTCTTTTGAATATGACCGATATAAAGAGGGATAGCATTCTAAAGATAAGTCTTAATGACCTGAGAACCAAGATCCTGAAATCGCCATGGATAAAAGATGCAGTTGCAAAGCGAGAAATACCAGGGACAATCAGAATAGAGATTAAAGAAAGGTTTCCTGAGGCAATCATCGATTATGGTGATTCCTTTTATCTCGTGGATGGTGAGGGTGTAATCATAGAAAGAGTAAGTGACAGGAAGGGTTATTCCCTCCCTGTAGTATCAGGGATTGATCTGAGTGAAAACCGGTTGGGTGAGAGAATAAATTCAAAGGGTCTTTCAGAAGGGTTAACCTTGATAAAATTTCTAAGGGATAAAGGTATCGGGCTTAATGATATAGAGCTTGTTGCGAATAACCCTGATGATCTGATACTTAATCTTCCTGGAAAACAGATAAAAATTGGCTCTGGGAACTATAAGGAGAAGTTTAACAGGCTTGATGATATTGAGGTTGAACTTAGGAGAAAAGGGGTTCTGGCAAGCTCCATAGATCTCCGTTTCTCAGGCAAGGTAATCGTAATCCCTATGGCAGAAAGTAACCTTTGAGGTTACAACCCTTATGGAAAGGAGGTGAGTTTTGGGGAGGAAAGAAAACTTAATGGTAGGTCTTGATATAGGGACTACGAAGATCTGTGCCATCGTTGGTGAAATGAAGGACGGCGGAAGGATTGATATCATAGGTATAGGTAGCCATGCATCGAGGGGGCTAAGGAAAGGGGTTGTGGTGAATATAGAGAGTACTGTGGAATCTATAAAGAAGGCTGTTGAAGAGGCTGAACTTATGGCAGGAGTAGATATTAAGGCTGTCTATGCAGGTATAGCTGGAGGTCACATAAAAGGGTTCAATAGCAGGGGTGTTATCGCTGTTAAGGATAAGGAGATAAGTAAATCCGACATGGATAGGGTTATAGATGCTGCGAGGGCTGTAGCTATTCCTCTTGACAGAGAGGTCCTCCATATCCTTCCTCAGGAGTTTATCATCGATAATCAGGATGGAATCAAGGAACCATTGGGAATGTCGGGGGTTAGACTTGAGGCTGAGGTTCATATAGTTACCGGTGCCGTTACTTCTGTCCAGAACATAATAAAGAGTTGCCACAGGGCTGACCTTGAGGTTTTAGATATAGTCCTTGAGCCCCTTGCTTCTGGAGAGGCGGTTCTTACCCAGGAGGAGAAGGATCTTGGTGTAGCTGTAGTTGATGTCGGAGGGGGTACTACTGATATCGCTATCTTCCTCGATGGAAGTATCAGACATACAGCCGTCCTCGCTATAGGTGGGAATCACCTCACAAATGATATAGCTGTAGGTCTCAGGACTCCGAGTATGGAGGCTGAGAAGATCAAAAAAAAGTATGGCTGTGCCCTTACTTCCCTCGTTATGGACGATGAGACAATAGAAGTTCCGTCCATGGGCGGTAGGGCACCGAGGGTTCTCTCAAGGCAGGTTCTCTCAGAGATTATCCAACCGAGAGCAGAAGAGATCTTTGAATTGGTGAACAGGGAGATAAGAAAAACGAGTTACGAAGAGATGATTGCCTCAGGGATTGTACTGACTGGTGGGACAGCGATAATGGAAGGAATACCAGAGGTTGCTGAGGATATTTTAGAGCTGCCTGTAAGGAGGGGGAAGCCGATTAATATCGGTGGATTAGTAGATATTGTGAATAGCCCTCTGTATGCCACTGGTGTGGGGTTAGTTCTCTATGGGGCTAAAGGTGAGGGGGCTGGCGGAACTCTCAAATTCACAGATGAAAACCTCTTTGGGAGGGTCCTTAGCAGGATGAAAGAATGGGTGGGGGAGCTATTTTAAAAACAGATATTATTTATGAAAGGAGGATGTAATGATGTTTTTGTTCGATGAAGTAAGGGATGAGACAGCAAAGATCAAAGTTGTAGGAGTAGGAGGGGGAGGAGGGAATGCTGTAAATACCATGATTTCTGCGAAAATGAGCGGAGTAGAATTTATAGCTACTAATACAGACCTCCAAGCCCTGGGAGTTTCTATAGCATCAACAAAGATCCAGCTTGGTTCAAAGCTTACCAAAGGTTTAGGTTCAGGAGGAGACCCCGAGATCGGAAGGCAGGCTGCCTTCGAGGATAGCGATCTTATCCATGAAGTAATCTCAGGTGCAGATATGGTCTTTATCACTGCCGGAATGGGAGGAGGAACAGGTACAGGGGCTGCCCCTGTTATAGCGAATATAGCAAAGGAGATAGGTGCGCTTACAGTTGCAGTAGTCACAAAGCCCTTCCTTTTTGAGGGAAAACTCAGATCGAGAAATGCAGAAGAGGGATTAAGGGAACTGAAAAAATATGTGGATACAATCATTCTTATTCCGAATCAGAGAATCCTGGGTGTAGTAGGAAAAGATACATCTGTGATGGATGCCTTCCGAATAGCAGATGATGTTCTCAGGCAGGCCGTTCAGGGAATTTCTGATCTTATAATGACACCGGGATTTGTGAACCTTGATTTTGCTGATGTGAAGACCATTATGAAAGACAGGGGGAAGGCAGTGATGGGAAGAGGGATTGCGAAGGGTGAAAGAAGGGCCATGGAGGCAGCACAGAAGGCTATATCGAGCCCCCTTATTGAAGAAGGAAATATTGATGGGGCAAAGGGTGTATTGATAAATATAACGGGTGGCTTAAGCCTTACCCTCCATGAGGTATCAGAGGCATCAACACTTATTCAGGAAACAGCAGATCCTGACGCAAATATCATCTTCGGATCGGTGATAAATCCTGAAATGGAAGATGAAGTAATAGTAACTGTGATTGCGACTGGTTTTGAAAATGGGGCTGAAACGAAAGGGAAGGAGATAGAGACATATACAGGCAAGACTATTAACCTAAAAGCCTATATGACAAATATGACAAAGAGGGACCCTTCGGCTTTCCTGAGAAAGAGTGTTGCGAACGAGATTGAATCGGATCTCGGCCTTGATAGTGATGAATGGGATATCCCGACCTTCCTTAGGAAACAGGGGGGATAAAATAGTTAATAGCCGTCAGTCGTCAGTCTTAAATCAAGAGACTATCGACTATAGGCTATCGGCTATCGACTATTCAAATGTCACGGAGGCTTATAGAAAAGGCTAAGAAAATATTGAGGGAAGAGGTTGGTACTATTTATAAAGATCCAGGGGGGAAAATAAAGGTGGCTCTGATCTATCCGAATACATATCATCTGGGCATGTCGAATTTAGGTTTCCAGACGGTATACGGGCTTTTTAATCGGAGAGAAGACGTTCTCTGTGAGAGGGCCTTTCTTCCGGATAATGAAGACAGAGAAGAGTACCTGAGGACAGGGACAGAACTCTTCACACTTGAGTCTCAGCGCAGGATTCAGGACTATGACATAGTCGCCTTCTCGGTATCGTTCGAGAATGATTATCTGAATGTCCTTGATATTATGTGCCTTTCCAGAATTCCCCTGATGAGAGATGAGAGGAAGGATAGTGATCCCCTCATTGTCCTCGGTGGCATATCTACATTCTTCAATCCAGAACCACTGTCGGATTTTTTTGACATTATCGCTATCGGTGAAGCCGAGGAAATGATTGATGAGATGATAGATCTCTATAAAAGTGAGGTCAATAAGGTGGATAGAGAGGGTCTTCTAAGAAATATGACATCTATTGATGGGTGCTATGCACCTGTTCTTTATGAGGTGGTCTACAGGGAAGATGGGACAATAAAAGAAAGAGTAGGAAAAGAGGGTGCTTCTGAGAAGATAAAGAGAAGGTATTTAAGGAATATAGACAGGTTTGATACCTATAGCAGAATCCTCACCCCTAATACAGAGTTCTCTAATATGTTTCTGATAGAGATATCGAGGGGGTGTGGCAGGAACTGCCGGTTCTGTCTTGCTGATTTTATATACAGACCTCCGAGACAGAGAGGAATAGGGTCTATCCTGAAGGCAGCGAAAGAGGGAAGAGGACTTACTAATAGAATCGGTTTAGTAGGGGCTGCAGTATCGGATCATCCATCTATTGGTGATATTCTCAAATCATCAGAAATAAAGGGACTCCAGATTTCCGTATCATCCCTGAGGGCTGACTCGGTTACAACCGATCTTATCAAAGGGCTTGCTGAAGGTGGTCTCAAGACTGTCTCTATAGCACCTGAGGCAGGTTCTGAAAGGCTGAGAAAGGTTATAAATAAGGGGATGAGAGAGGAAGATATACTTAGGGCAACGGAGCTAATCTTTCTTAATGGCATATTGAACCTTAAACTCTACTTCATGATAGGTCTCCCTACAGAGACGATGGAAGATATAGAAGCGATAGTTGATCTCACAGAGAAGATTCATAGGATTCAGATATCCATTGCCAGAGAGAAGGCTAATATCGGTCTTCTTACGATCAGTCTGAATTGTTTCGTCCCCAAGCCATTCACACCGTTTCAATGGGTAGCAATGGAAGATATAAATAGACTGAAGGAGAAGATTAATTTTCTAAAGAAGTCGCTTAAAAGAATAAAGAATATAAGTCTTATCCATGACATTCCGAAATGGGCTGCATTCCAGGCATTTCTCTCGAGAGGCGATAGAAGGGTTGGAAGGGCACTCAGGATTATAAAGGATAGAGGTGACTGGGCAAGGGCAGCAAAGGAGGTTGGTATTGACCCTGAGTTTTATGTGTACAGGGAGAGGCAATTTGACGAAGTCCTCCCCTGGGATTTTATTGATACAGGGGTGAGAAAGGATTACCTCTGGGAAGAGTATGAGATGATTAAATATGGGATTGAGACCCCACGGTGTGTTCCAGATGAATGCACGAGGTGCGGGGTATGCTGATATTTTGAGTTTAGAGTTAAGAGTTTAGGGGTTAAAATTTTCAAAACTCCGAACTGTTTACTCTGAACTTTAAGTAAGATAATGTGTTATCTATAGCTGAGAATATCAAGGTTGTTAGAGATAGGATCGAGGCTGCTGTAAAGAGGTCTGGAAGGGATCCATCAGAGATTAAACTGGTGGCGGTAAGCAAGACAGTGGATATAGATAGGATAAAGGAGGCGGTTATAGCAGGGATTACGATTTTAGGAGAGAATAGAGTACAGGAGGCACAAAAAAAAGTTGCGAGCTACGAGTTACGAGTTGTAGGTAGAAAAATTGAGTGGCATATGGTTGGTCATTTGCAGACAAATAAGGCAAAGACAGCTATCCGGCTCTTTGATCTCATCCATTCAGTAGATAGTCTCCGTCTTGCGGAGGAGATAGACAGGGAATCCAGGAAGACAGGTAAAGTTCAGGATGTGCTTGTAGAGGTGAATCTCGCAGGGGAAGAGACAAAACACGGCGTATCGAAGGAGGGTACGATCAGTCTCCTTAAGGAAATGTCTAAATTAAAAAATATCTCTGTTAAGGGTCTTATGACGATGCCGCCTTTCTCCGAAGACCCAGAAAAGGTAAGGCCCTATTTCAGGAGATTAAGGGAAATCAGGGATAATATTAACGAGTTACGAGTTACGGGTTACGAGTTACGAGACTTATCAATGGGGATGTCTAATGACTTTGAAGTTGCCATAGAGGAAGGTGCAACGATGGTGAGGGTCGGGACCGCTATATTCGGAGAGAGGAGATGATCGGTTTCATAGGTGGAGGGAATATGGCTGAGGCCCTTATAAAAGGGATGATTCAAGATTCAAGATTCAAGATTCAAGACATCCTTGTATCAGAACCAAAGGGGGAAAGGCGGGAATATCTACAACAGACCTATGGGATAAAAACAACAGTTTCTAACAGAGAGGTGGCGTCTTTGTGCAATATAATAATCCTTGCAGTAAAGCCACAGAATATGGATAAGGTCCTTGACGAGATAGCAGATCTCATAACAGATGAAAAGACTATGATCTCAATCGCAGCGGGGATTACATTCTCTTATCTCCAGAAAAAACTGAATACAAAAAAAATAATAAGGGTTATGCCGAATACGCCTGCGATTATACAGGAGGGTATGTCCGTTATTTCTTTGTGTGAATGTTTCTCTGGTAGTGACATGTCAACCGTAAGGGAGATCTTCATGTCTGTTGGAAAGGTTATTACACTACCCGAGAAATATATGAATGCGGTAACCGCACTTTCAGGAAGTGGGTCTGCATTCATTGCGTTCTTCATTGAGGCTATGGTAGAAGGCGGGGTGAATATGGGTCTCCAGAGAGATGATGCCCTTACGCTTGCTGTACAGACATCTCTCGGTGCTTCGAAACTCCTCGATGGAGGTATGAGCCCGCTGAAACTGAGGGAGATGGTCACATCACCAGGTGGGACAACTGCTGAGGGACTGAGGGTCTTTGAAAGTAGAGGTTTAAAGGGGATAGTAGTTGACGCTGTAGAGGCAGCGACAAAAAGGGCGGAGGAGCTGGGCAAAAAGCAGTAAATAGTAGTTAGTAGACAGTAGTAAAGGGAGGAAGTATTGTTTATTGTATCGAACTTAATTAAGGCAATTGCAACGATACTTGATCTGGCGCTCACGGTCTATATGTGGATTATTATCATAGCTGCCCTGATAAGCTGGGTAAGTCCTGATCCCTATAATCCAATAGTCCGTTTTCTTTACAGGGCTACGGAACCTGTATTACGCAGGATCAGGAGGGTAATTCCCGTTTCGGGCTTGGGGATTGATGTGTCACCGATGATAGCGATCCTCGGGATACTTTTTCTTAAATATTTTATTATCCCGACATTGGTGGAATTGGCTTATAGAATTAAAACAATTTAGAAAGGAGGAAGAGTATGAAGATTACGCCGCTGGATATTCAGCAGAAGCAGTTTCGTGTAAAGTTAAGGGGATTCGATATAGAGGAAGTGGATTCGTTCCTTGAAATGATCAGGGAGGAGTTTGAGGAACTACTGAGGGAGAATTCGAAACTCAGGGAGGAGCTCCATAAGATGGAGAACCATCTCAGGGAATACAAGGAGACCGAGATGGTATTGAAGAATACCCTTATGACGACGCAGCAGATGATCGATGAGATAAAGGGTAATGCCCAGAAAGAGGCGGGATTGATCATGAAAGAGGCAGAAATGAAGGCAGAGCAGATAATCGAAAGGGTACAGTCAAAGGCGATAAAGATCCATGAGGATATCACCGACCTTAAGGGTATTAGAAAGCATTTCAAGGAGGAGATCAGGAGGGTGGCAGAAAGCCATATAAGGATGCTTGACTCCACAGAAGACTGGGAAGATGAACTGATGATTCAGAAGTCCGAGGAGAACAGGTAATCGGCAAACAGTAAAGACTGAACCCTGCTCTGCAATGGAAGATGATTCGAGTCCTGAGCTTGTAAAACTGATTGTAGAAGAGATAAGGAAGAAAGGCTCTATAAGTTTCAGGGATTTTATGGCGATGTCCCTCTACGATCCTGGACTCGGGTATTATGCCTCTTATAGGGAAAAGATAGGTAGAGAAGGAGATTATTATACAGCGCCACACCTTACTCCTGTCTTTGGAGCGATGATCGGGAAACAGATATTAGAGATGAGAAGTCTGTTAGGTGATGAAGGGTTTATCATAGTTGAAATGGGTGGAGGGAAAGGGCTTCTATCATCAGATATACTCGATTTTCTAAAAAGAGAGGATAATACCTTCTATGATAGAGTCCAGTACCACGTAATCGAGATAAGCCCTGGATTGAAAGAGAAAGAGTTCGGAACTTTGAATGGTAATAGGGTTATATGGCATAACAATCTCGATGACCTCCAACCAGGAATAAAAGGTGTATTTATTTCTAATGAGCTGGTAGATTCTTTCCCCGTACATCAGGTAATTATGGAAGACAACAGGCTTAGGGAGGTCTTCGTAGATTGGGTTGACGGAAGATTTGTCGAGGTTATTAAAGACCCATCAACAGACACCCTAGAATACTATTTCAAGGAGATGGGGATAGATTTTACCGAGGGCTACAGGACAGAGGCCAATCTCGACGCCCTGAAGTGGTTAGAAAGGGTCGGAGGGTTTCTTGATAAAGGTTTTGTTATAACAATAGATTACGGATACCTGTCGGATGAACTCTATCAGTCCTACCGTTCTCGAGGCACACTCCTCTGTTATTACAGGCATACTACCTGTGAAGACCCCTATACCAGGATAGGTTATCAGGATATTACCTCCCATGTTAATTTCTCTGCCCTTATTCACTGGGGTAAGAAAAAAGGTTTGGAGTTTACAGGTTTTACCAATCAGACAAATTTTCTCATAAATATCGGTGTTGAGGATTATATCAGAGATATAGCAAAAGAAAGCACAGACTATAGGGATTACATGAAAAGGATGCTTCCCATAAAGAACCTTCTGATGCCAGCTATGGGAGAGACCTTCAAGGTTCTGATCCAGCATAAAGGTCTAGAGAGTCCATCCCTGAAAGGTCTCACTTCTCCATGACCCTTCTTCTATATGCCTGAGATAATCAGATAAATCCAGTTCAGGAAAATGGCTAACCCAATGCCAAGTCTGAGTATCAATTTTTCTCTCAAGCTGAATTTCACATCAAGTCTAAGTGGTGTTAAGAGATAAGATGCTAAAGAGTATAAGAGAAAGATAGTGCCTGCGATTAAAGAGGATGAAATTAATGGGTTCATAGCGAAGGCGCCCATCAGGTCGAAGTGGGCAAGATGGATGATTGCCCTTGTAGAACCACAGGTAGGGCAGGGAATGCCTGAAACTGTTTTAAGTGGACAGAAGATAGGCATTTTAGCGAGGGGGAGGAACCTTGCTGCTAAAAGGATAAGGATAGCCAATCCTCCATAGATAAGACTGTATTCCATCACGGGACTTTCTGTCCCTTTTCTTGAAGAGATTTCCATCAGATAGGGACACCCTTTATAGTAGGGATCGAACCTAATGCACCTATAATTATCGGTATCAGTATGGCTATGAAAACGGCAATTAAAATACAGCAGAAGATAAGAGGGAGGAATACAGCCAGGGTAGCCTTCCCTCCTGATATCCCGTGGGATTCCTTTAGACCGATAATTTCTATTACTATCATCCATATAGCACCTATAATACCTCCGCATAGAGGTATCGCAGAGAAGACCTGGGCACCATATGAATAGGAGACAACTCTGAAGGTTGCCTCAAAACCTTTTCTGTTTCCGCCTATTAACATCAGGCAGAGGTGGAGGATGCCACTGATGATGAATATACTGATAATCACGATGAGAGGTGAGAGGACTGCGATAGCAAGAAGATAATCAGGTCTGAATTCTGTTTTCGTGCCGAGTGGCTGTGCTATCATTTCGAGTACACCACCAAAAAGGATCTGCCATATAACACCGAACATCATACCGAGAGTACCCCAGATTATTGCATAGACAAGGGGACTGCCGAGCCCTCCTGTTACAGGCGTTTTCCTGAAAAAGTCTCCTGGCTTTAACAGAGATTCTTTCAGTGTAGAGGTTAGGGATGTGATGAATCCAAGCCTTTCCCTTTCTTCCCAGGGACAGGATTTTGGAGGCTCAGGAGTGATTCTCTCTCCGCAATGGGGACAAAAAGTTGGTTGCGGCTGGTCTGGAATCTCCTTATTACAAGAGGGGCAGATCATAAAATACCTTTACCTTAAGAAACTTTAGGGTGATGTTATCCCAAGGGATTACGTAAGTCAACCATTATTTTGATAGTGTGTAGAGATATCATTTTCGAGCAGCTGCCATTCAGCAAATTCTTCTTTTCTTTCTTCAAGCCTTTCACAAAAGGATTATAAGATATTACTGGGGTTAAATAAAATATGCGTTTGGTATCAGGTAACTAAAGATATTGTAGAATTTAATGAAAAATATTGATAAACTTACTAAATTATATGAGGCACAAGACAATCCTCTTCTTGCTTATCTTTCTGCTGTCCTGCAGCCACAAAAACGATCGCCTTGATGGTTTTCTTTATCTGAGGCTCAATACAAATCCTACAACACTTGATCCTGCCCTTGTTGTTGATGTTATGGGCGGCATTATCAGTGCAAAGATATTTAACGGAATTGTGAGATTTGGAGAAGACCTTTCTATCAAATCCGATATCGCAGAGTACTGGTCTGTTT
>JACRGW010000149.1 GCA_016212195.1 Nitrospirota bacterium | reverse complement strand
TTATTAAGTACCTCTGAATTTTTATTCACTGAGTATATGCTCCTTTAAACTTTTGAATATCGCATTGAATACTTCAACTTCTGTTGTTGCTGGTAAATTTAAATTTATAGTATATGAGATTCCAAGTTGTCGCAACTTTTCAGACGTCTCTTGCAAAGGCTTCTCTATCATTCCCTCATCAGGTTGCTTCTTCTTTATATCAGTCTTATGTTTCCCAGTAAAATCCGCCAGCTTGAATAGTTCTTGTAACGTTGCTACTACAAAAGGTATATTTTTATCGTCTTTTGGAAGTCCAAGCATAGTTATAAATTTACTTGTCAGTTCTTCTTTGCTTAATTTATAAGCGTATTCATTAGCTGTAAAAAGGTCAGCATAGGTTTCTTTTATTCTCTTTGCTAAAACTAAGATAGACTTAGTATCATCACGAAAATCTTTATAATCTTGCGTTGGTACATTCCCCTGGTCTAAAAATCCAAGATTCTTCAATAAAGGTATCATCGCTCTATAACTTGATGATTTTAATCCTAACATTGACGACATAAAGTCCTGTGTGAACTTTGGGGGAACAGCGGCTTTTTTAATTTCAGCAAACAATTTCGGTAACTGCCCATAACCATTTACATATGGTGGATACTTTGCCATAGTATTTACCTCCTTTGATTGTTAACCTTGTAAGTATTCATTTATTAAACGTTTTTATTCTATATACGGCTTATCTCTCCTTCCTCACCCCATTAAATCTCCTTATCCGCCTTCTGGAATGAATCTCATCAAAAATCTCCCCTAACCCCTCTTTGCTAAAGAGGGGATGATTTTCTGGATTCCCGCCCCCGATTACTACCTTCGAGGGCATGCTTACTGACTGCAGGAATGACAAAAATTAAAATTTGGAACTGTTATTTTTAACACCCTTAATTTATTTAGATGCTGAATCAAGTTCAGCACGACATGTATTATTTTGCCTCGGAATGACGGAGTACCAAGATTGCTTCGGGACTCTGCCCCTCGCAATGACATAGCAATTAATATATTATGTATAAAACCCTTCCCACTCATCCTTGATCAATTCATAAACCTCACAATCAAACATGAATTCACAGTCAGAGCAGAAGCCGTCGCAGGAATGGTTAATAAAGGCAGGGGAATTTCCAATTTTACTGCTATTTTCAAATCTTCTCACCTGATTATCATAATAATCCAGAAAAGCATCGGTTTCAGAACTATTTTTCATTTTACCCCCACAAAAAGGTTAATATATATTTTTATTTGGGATAAGGTATCAAAATATAAGTAATATTTATGAAAGAATCCCCACTTTATTTATTTCCCCTCGTTCAACCTCTCAATTTCTTCTATTGCTTTCGGATACCAATAGTCATCCCCAGTGCAAAGTCCATGATATTCACAGGTTATGGCCACGGGGTTAACCAGATATCTGTTTTCATAGGGATCGATAATTATATTCCCAGTTGGTTCAGGTGGCATCTCTTTTTCTATCCCCTCTTTAAGCATTAAGACTGTTTGATGTATTTCCTCAACTTCATCATCTGAATATTCAACTGGTATCTCTAAAGTCTGATCTGGATCTTTTCGGTTCACATAAAGGAGGATTGGTTTTAACTCAGGGTATTTCTGTCTTAGAAAATGATGATAAATTATTAACTGTATCCTGTTATCTCTCCTCGGCTCACCGGTCTTTCTTATCCTTTCGAAAAAATCTTCTCCCACACCTTTAATCTCATAAAGAATCAGCTTTCCGTTGACCTTACAGAGGGCATCGAATTTGCACCAGAGGTCCCAGTCATTCGGTATCTTGTTCTCTGCTGCGAGGAGTACATGGTCTGCCATCCATTTCCTTCTCAGTTTTTGCTGTATCAGCCTCCCTGCTTCGGCAACCCTCGCATAGTTCTCTCTAATCTTCACAATCTCAGGATGTATAAGAGGGAGCGGGATTTTCTTCTTTTTGTAATAAACACCCCTGAGACAACTGATAATATCCCATGCTGAGAAATAGAGTTGCTTGGTTATTTTATGTGCCATGGTTGAATCTCATTTTATTAAAATTCTGAGCTGGGATTATAGGGTTCTGATTTTTTTTCAGAATTACAAATTTTAAGAATCCTTTCTATCACCTCCATTTTTTCCTTTTCAGAGAGGAGTATAGAAAGGGGAGACTCTGAAATTATCCTCAGAATTTCTTCCCTTTTCATTTCAATTGATTCAATTGAATCATAAAAAAAGGTATTTGTCAAGGGGAAAATAAGGTGAGGAAAAAGAAATGGTAAAGTGAATAGAATCAGGGGTTAATATCTTTCGATGGCAATAAGATTTCTTTTAATGTTCGACTGTGGGAGGGTGATGCTTATAATATCCTTAATCCTTGCCTCCATCTCAACCATCATCTTGTTAGCTTCCTTAAGCTCCTTTTCTCCTGAGGGGCCTTTACTAACGACTAAAATGCCGCCTCTCTTCAGGAGCGGAATGCCGAAACTCAGCAGGTCTTTCACTTTATAGAGCGCCCTTGTGAGAAGAATATCAAAGGAGGATTCATAGTCATCTTTAAGTTCCTCAGCTCTCTTTTGAATTATCTCCAAACCTTCGAGGCTGAGGGCCCTGCATATATGCCTGAGAAAAAGGGTCTTCTTCATTGACGAATCTACCAGAGTAAGTACTATATCAGGATGGCATATCTTTATAGGAATCCCTGGAAATCCTGCACCTGTACCAATATCAATGACCTTAAGCCCCTTTCTGACAGGAATGGCTTTTAGATAGGATAATGAGTCTATGAAATGTTTAAGGACAATCCCTTTATCGTCTTTTATCGCTGTGAGGTTATATATCCTGTTCCATTTCTTAAGGTCTCTGAGGTAAATAGAGAAGAGATTTATTTGATCATCTGTAATGTTTATTCCAAAGTCCTTTACTCCTTTAAGGAGTAACTCTAAAGGCCTCATCTCCTATCCCTTCCCTTTTTCTTTTCTCAATGGCTATTATCAGAATGGACAGGGCAGCAGGGGTAACCCCAGATATCCTTCCTGCCTGACCTATAGATATAGGCCTCACATCCTCGAGCTTTTCAACGACCTCCCTTGAAAGTCCTTTTACAGAACTGTAATTAAAGTCGGAAGGAATCCTTTTCTCTTCAAGCCTCCTGAACCTCTCAACCCCTTCCATCTGTCTCTTAATATACCCTTCATATTTTATCTGTATCTCCACTTGTTCCTTAACTTCAGTCTTTAGTCTGAAGTCTGATCCTGAACTTGATTCAGGACTGAGTTTTTCAGAAGGAGAAATGCGGTTAATATCCTCATAACATGCCTCAGGTCTCTTAAGTATCTGCGCAAGACTTACTGGTGGATCGGAATTCTCCCTAACCCTTGTCTCTTTAAGCCACCTTATTTCTTCCTCAATCATCTCTTTCTTAAGAAGAAATATTTTATAATCTTCCTCAGAGATAAGACCGACTCTGTATCCTTTTTCCCTCAATCTTAAGTCTGCATTATCCTGCCTGAGAAGTAGCCTGTATTCAGCTCTTGAGGTAAACATCCTGTAAGGCTCTTTTGTCCCTTTTGTTATGAGGTCATCTATCATAACACCTATGTATGCCTCTGGTCTGTCGAGAATAAGGGGATCCTTTTCCTGAGTTATGAGTGCAGCATTAATTCCTGCTATAAGTCCCTGTGCTGCTGCCTCTTCGTAACCTGATGTCCCGTTTATCTGCCCTGCATGGAAGAGCCCTTCGACTAACTTTGTTTCTAAAGTGGGTTTTAGTTGAGTTGGAGGTACAAAGTCGTACTCTATCGCATAACCAGGCCGCATCATCTCTGCCTTTTCAAGTCCAGTGATAGTTTTTATTAGGGCTATCTGGACATCTACAGGTAGGCTTGTGGATATGCCATTTGCATAATATTCTTTTGTCTCGAGACCTTCAGGTTCGAGGAAAACCTGATGCCTTTCCTTATCGACGAATCTCACAACCTTATCCTCTATTGAAGGACAGTATCTCGGACCTATACCATGAATCCTTCCTGTATAGAGAGGCGATCGGTCAAGGTTTTTCTTGATAATACTGTGGGTCCTCCCATTTGTATATGTTATAAAGCAGGGAAGCTGAGGATTCATGATCTTTTCGGTTGATGATGAAAATGGTTTTGGCGGGTCGTCTCCGTACTGCGGAGTCGTCTTAGAAAAGTCTATTGTCTTGGCATCAAGTCTCGGAGGGGTACCTGTCTTAAGTCTTCCAAGTTTGAAACCCAGTTCTTCTAAACATAGTGACAGTCCGGTTGAAGGAAATTCACCAGCCCTTCCTGCAGGGAAGTTTGTTAAACCTACATGGATAATGCCTCTAAGAAATGTACCTGTTGTAAGGATTACTGCTCTGGATTTGAATCTCAATCCGAGGTTTGTCTCTATTCCTTTAGCCTTCCCATCTTCTACGATGACCTTCTCAACAATCCCCTGTTTTATATCTATGTTATGCTGACCTTCAAGGACTGACTTCATTGAGAGGCGATAGAGCTGTCTGTCACACTGGACTCTCAGCGCCCAGACAGCAGGGCCTTTACTCTTATTGAGCATCTTGAACTGTATCCCTGCCCTGTCGGTGTTCCTCGCCATTTCACCACCAAGCGCGTCAATTTCACTCACGAGATGACTTTTTGCAAGACCACCTATAGCAGGGTTACAAGACATGAGGGCGATGCTATCGAGGTTCATCGTGAAGATTGCCACAGAGCGTCCCATCCTTGCTGATGCAAGGGCTGCTTCACAGCCTGCATGGCCAGCTCCAACAACGATGATATCGTATTCCTTGTCGTAAAACACTTAATCCATCAACGCCTCTTTAGAAAGTTCACCTTTATAAATAACCTTTGTCTCTCCTTCGAGGAAGATCTGGGAGAATTCTTTACCATCCCATTTGAAATATACCTTGAGTGTTTTTCCTCCCTTCGTTTTTATATAAACAGGGGACTTAACCTTGCTTAAGGCACCAGCAATAAGGGCTGCTGCTACAGAGCCTGTCCCACAGGAGAGTGTCTCATCTTCAACACCCCTTTCATATGTCCTTATTGAAAGGCTGTGGGAACCAAGGATTTTGACAAAATTTGCATTTGTGCCTGATGGTCTGAATAATTTATGATACCTCGTCTTCCTCCCGATTCCAACCACATCGAATTTATCAATATCCGTAGAGAAATATACTACGTGGGGAACACCTGTATTAAGAAAATTTACATCGTATTTCTTGCCATTAATAGGAATCTTAAAGCCGAGCCTTAAGCTATAAGGTTTCGTAAGTTCTACTTTAACTCTGCTTCCCTTTATCTTTGCCTTTATGATCCCTGCAATTGTTTCGAAGGATAACTTCGCGGGTGCTATTTTATTAAGATAAGCAAACCTCGCAGCACAGCGGGAACCATTTCCGCACATCTCTACTTCGCTACCATCGGGGTTGTAGTAATGCCACTTAAAATCTGCCTTCCTTGAAGGTACTATAAAGATGAGGCCATCGGCACCGACAGAGAATCTCCGCTTGCAGACCTTTCGAATAAAGTCCTCTATACCCCGTTTCTTGAGTTTGCCCCTACGGTTGTCAATGATAATGAAATCATTTCCCTCGGCCTGCATTTTTGTGAAAGTGATTTTATGCATTTTTAGTCTTTCATTTTCATCAGAGTATAAGCCCTGTATAAAAACACTATGAAGGAATTGCCCAATATTATTTCAAGAAACGAGGAATCTTCTCACCCCTGATTAAATCCCTGTAGTTTTCCCTCTCCCTTATAAGGAAGACTTTCCTACCCTTTACAAGCACCTCAGGCACCCTCGGACGGGAATTGTAGTTCGAGGACATAGTAAAACCATAAGCTCCTGCTGACATAATAGCCAGAAGATCGCCCTCTTTCGGTTTAGATAGGTTCCTATCCTTTGCAAGGAAATCCGCCGACTCACATATTGGGCCAACGATATCAGCGATAATTGTATTATCCATTCTTTTCTTCACGGGAATGATCTTCTGGTATGCCCCATAAAGTGTTGGTCTTATCAGGTCATTCATTCCGGCATCTACAATGATAAAATTTTTCTCCGGACCTTTCTTCAGATATAGAACTTTAGTAACCAATACACCTGCATTTCCTACCAACACCCTGCCTGGCTCAAGTATCAGGGTACATTCCGAATCCTTTATCAGTGAAAGTATTGCCTTTGCGAACTCTTCAGGATGGGGAGGGACTTCGTCATTATAGGTTATCCCTAAACCACCACCTATATTTATATATTTTATCATTATACCTGAATCTCTCAGGTCTTTTATAAGTATAAGGAGCCTTTTCAGGGCATCCACGAAAGGGGAGATTTCTACAAGCTGAGAACCGATATGTTTATGTATCCCGATGACCTCTATATTAGATAGCCTCTTTGCTATATGATAGTTCTCGAGCGCATCCTCTATAGGGATGCCGAATTTATGTTCTCTCAGACCTGTAGCTATATAGGGATGTGTATTAACATCTATATCAGGATTTACTCTCAGCGCTACCCTTGCCTTTAATCCTGCCTTTTTAGCAACCCAATTTATCGCTTTAAGTTCTTCGGAGGATTCCACATTGAACATAAGTATGTCCTTCTTCAGGGCGTAAAGGATTTCTTCTCCAGTTTTCCCGACTCCGGCATAGACAATCTTCCTGGGGTCCATACCAGCTTTAAGTGCTCTGAATAGTTCTCCGCCTGAAACTACATCGGCCCCTGCCCCTTTCTTTGCGTAAAGTCGGAGGATAGCGAGGTTGGAGCATGCCTTTATTGCGAAACAGATTATATGGGGATAAGTACCGAAGGCACTGTCAAAAACCTTCAGATGTCGTTGAAGAGTTTCATGACTGTAGAGATAAAGGGGAGTATCAAACCTCTTTGCTATAAGAGATAAAGGTACCCCTTCACAGTATAACTCCGAGCCTTTATAAAAGAAATCATGCATATTGAAATTTCTTAACATGTGAATAAGGAAATGTCAACCCATTTGATTGAATGAAACTGTCCTTGACTTTTATATATTTTTAGATTAGATTTTGCTTTCAGTTCCCAAAACCCTCAGTTATCTCCGATTTAATCAGAGATTTACATTAACTGAGGGTTCTGTTAATATTGGGTAAAAGCCGGGGCGTAGCGCAGCCCGGTTAGCGCACCTGCCTTGGGAGCAGGGGGTCGGTGGTTCAAATCCACTCGCCCCGACCATTTTAGTTACGAGTTTAGAGTTCAGAGTTCGGAGTCTGGATCTTAAGATTCTGGTTTTTTAACTTATCTCTGCACTCCTAACTCATAACTCTGAACTTACAGAGCGCCTGTAGCTCAGTTGGATAGAGCAACTGCCTTCTAAGCAGTGGGCCAGGGGTTCGAATCCCTTCAGGCGCGCCAATTCTCTCCGGGAACGCGAAGTTTCTTGCCACCTCTTTTTCTGCAGCAATGCCTCCTTCTTTAATGGGAGAGCGCATTCTCAACATCTCCTGCTGCACGGGTCGGCGAGCGGATGCAAGAATTCATGTCCCCCAGGTGAAGGACCCTCGGCCTTGCCAGAAGGCCTGTCTTTTCCGGAGTAAGACCCTATCGTTATCCGGCGAAAGACCTTCCGTATTTTCCCGACCGGGGCTGCTGAAAGGCGGGCGGCGATTATGGTATAA